>JBAXTC010000372.1:0-7511 GCA_037130375.1 Verrucomicrobiota bacterium
GGGCTGGCTGGCAATTTACCACGGCGCCAATAGCGAACACCGGTACTGCCTCGGTGCGTTGCTGCTGGATATCGAATCCCCCTGGAAAGTCCTCGCCCGCTCTCGCGAGCCCATCATGGAACCCGTTGCCGATTACGAACGCGCCGGCTTCTTTGGCAACGTCGTCTTTACCAACGGCCACGTGGTTGACGGCGACACGGTGACCCTGTACTACGGCGCCTCGGACAGCGTCGTCTGTGGCGCGCGCCTCTCGCTGCTGGAGATTCTCCAAACTCTGCGGTCACCCGCTTCATGAAAAAGTTCCTACACGAATACCGGCACTTCCTCTCGTATCCGCGCGACATCCGGATATTGCTCCTCACCAACCTTATCTACGCCTTCGTCCTGCCGGTGATCGACGTGTTCGTAGGGGCCTACGTGATGCGCAATTCGCACGACGTAAGAATGGTGGTTATTTACCAACTGGCGGTCTATACCGGCATCCCGTTCACTTTTCTCATCAATGGTTTCCTGCTGCAACACGTCAATATCAAGCGGCTCTATTCAGCAGGCATGCTGCTGAGCGGGGTTTCCATGGCGGTGATGATGTCCCTGGGCGCGCTGAGCATGACGGGGGTGGGCGTGGCGGGTTTGATGATGGGGATGTCGTTCGGTCTGTTCTGGGCCAACCGCGACTTCCTGGCGTTGTCCACGACCAATGACTCGAATCGCAACTATTATTACGGTGTCGAGACCTTCTTTTACACGAACACCTACGTCATTGTGCCGGTCATCATCGGCTGGTTCATTGAAGGCACCGGGGTGCGGGGTTGGTTTGGCGGGGACCGCAATACCGCCTATCAAATCGTCACCGGGTTCGTCTTCCTGTTGACCATCTTCTCCTCGATCATTGTCCATCGGGGCCGGTTCGAAAACCCGCCCAAGTCAGCTTTCGTCTTTTTCCGCTATCACTGGCTCTGGAACCGAATGCAACTGCTGGCCATCTTGAAGGGGCTGGCGCAAGGCTATATCGTCACCGCGCCGGCCATGCTCGTCATGCGTTTGGTCGGACAAGAGGGCGCCCTCGGCTCAATCCAGGCCGTCGGCGGCATCCTCTCCGCTTTCCTGCTCTACTTCATCGGACGCACAACCAAACCTGCGCACCGCCTCGTCATCTTCACCATCGGCCTGACGCTCTTTGCCTTGGGCGGTCTGGCAAACGCCTTGCTCTTCAATGCCGCCGGCGTGCTCCTCTTCATGGTCTGTCTGCTGCTCGGCCGGCCGCTGCATGACATCGCCTATTTCCCGATCCAGATGCAGGTCATCGATACCGTCTCCGCCATCGAGCACCGCAATAAATTTGCCTACATCTTTAACCAGGAGTTCGGTTTTTACATTGGCCGCTTCGCCGGCTGCGGCTTGTTCATCCTTTTGGCCAACAAAGTGTCCGACACCTTCGCACTGCGCTACGCGCTGCTGATTATTGGGGTGGTGCAATTGCTTTCTATATGGATGGCCAAACGCGTCCTAAAGGGCTGCGCCGAGCTGGCGCTGGCGGCAGAAAGCAAGCCAGCCGGAACGTCGATGCCTGTTTTGGCCCGGGAGTGAGCAATCACTGCCAGCCCGCCGTATGCTATAGTTCTTCAGATATGTTCGAGCCGTTTCCTTCTCGCCGGCGGTTTCTCTGTCTTTTCACAGCGATGCTTTCGCTGGGCTGGGCACCCCCCATCCTCCAAGCCGGACTCCTGCCCGGCAACCTCTGGCCCAACCCGACTCTCGAAGCCGACGCCAATAGCGACGGTGTGCCGGATTTCTGGCACAAAGGCGGAAGCAGCGCAGCGATCGACCTTTGGACGACCTCGATGTCGGTCAGCGCCACGCACGCCTTCCAGCTCAATGACGACAGCGCCACGGACTACGGCGAGTGGTATTCCGACCGGCTCAACATCACCGGCGACACCAACTACCAATTGCGCTACAATCTCCGTTACATCGTCACCAACGTCGGGCCGATGCGCGTGACGGTGAACTTCTATAATGCAGCCACCACATTATTCTCCAGTGTGAACTATCAGTTTACCGGGGCGCACGACTTCTGGGAGGAAATGACGCAGCAGTTCGCCGCTCCGGGCAGCGCCGTAAAACTGAACCTCTCATTCACCTCTGGCGGCGGCGTTGACGTCACCGGCCAGGCGTGGTTGGACGACATTTCGCTGGCTACGCTGGCCACCCCCAATTCGCTGGTGCCATACATTGAGAGCTTCCCGCGGCTTCCCAGTCCGCTCGTCATTCGCGATTGGAAGCAAACCGCATTGGATTTTCACCAACTCGCTTTTGACCCCGGTGTTACCGGTCAATATCTGCCGCTGCTTTACGAATACCCGGTGGTAACCGCGGCGGGCTACTCCGGTCCGGCCTTCGGTCTGCCGAGTTATGTCGGGCGTCCGCGCGAGAGTGGTGAGGGAATCACTGCTCTCGGCGCAGTGCTGGGTGGCACGCTTGCGGGGTTGGACATGGCCTCGCTTAACGGCAAAGACCGCGTCCAACAGTGTGAAGTGTTCTACAGCCTCGTCAACGGACATGGCCTGGTGCTGAACAACCTGAACTCGCAAGGTTCCGGCTCCGCCTGGTACGACATCTTTCCCAGCACCCTTTTCTATCAAATCGGAGCACGGTACCCGGGCCGCCCCTCGTTCCAGTCGAAAATGCGGGCCATTGCCGACAGTTGGCTTGCCGCGCTGCCGGCGCTGAGCAACAACTGGGAGCATACCGGGTTCAACTTTCAGACAATGGCGCCCGTGGATATGGCCTGGACTGAACCTGACATGGCCATCGGCATTGCCTGGCTTGAATACATGGCATACCGGCAGTTTCTTGACCCGAAGTATCTCACAGCCGCCGACACCTGTATGGCGCAAATGGATGCCCGCTCGACCAATCCCTTTTATGAAACGCTTGGTTTCTTCGGGCCGCCACTTGCCTCTCGCATGAACGCGGAGGCGGGCCGCAATTATTCCACCGGCAAACACCTGAACTGGATATTCAGTCCAGGCTCCGATGCGCGGCCGGGATGGGGTTGTGAGAGCGGACACTGGGGCAACTACGACGCTTATGGCCTGGCTGGAAGCACGACCGACACCAGCGGCTATGCCTTCTCGATGAACTCTTACGCCGCCGCCGGCATCATCGTCCCCGTCGCCCGTTACGAGCCCCGGTATGCGCGTTTGCTCGGTCGCTGGCTGCTCCACGTGGCCGCCAATGCCAACCTGTTTTACCCGGATACCCTGCCCGCAAACATGCAGTCAAGCGCCGCCTGGGTGCGGCAGACCGGCGTCACCAGCATCTCGTACGAGGGCGTCCGGCATCTGGGCGCCACCACACCCTACGCAACCGGCGATGCTGCCGAGCCGATTCAGGATCTGAACCCCTACGGCGCCTGGGGAAGCGGTTATATGGCGGCCCTGTTCCGGACCTCGAATGTGCCCGGTATTTTGTCCATCGACTGCGTCGCCTCAGAGGCATTCCCGTCGCCCGCCTTTCCGACTTTCCTCTACTACAACCCTTACGCCGTCGCCAAACAAGTCACCCTCAACCCCGGGTCTGGCGCGATTCATTTGTATGACGCCGTCGTCGGCGCGTTCGTTGCTGCCAATGTTACCGGAAGCGCCACACTCACGATTCAGCCAGACACTCCACTCGTCCTGGTGCAATGCCCGGCGACCGCCGCCCTCAGCCAGGTTGGCCCGAAGTTACTGGTCGCCGGTGTCGTCATCGACTACTGGAACGGCAGCCATGACACGGATGCCGACGGCCTGCCCGACTGGTGGGAAAGCCGATATTACGGAAACATCACCAACGCGCTGCCGCGCGGCGCTGCCGCCAACGGATTCAACAATCTCCAATGTTACTGGCTCGGGCTGGACCCGACCAACCCGCGCTCCACTTTTAAGGTGCAAGCCGCCCACCAACCCGGGACCGGTTATCCGCTCATCACGTGGAATTCCATCGGCGGAAAGTCTTACGCCCTGGAATACGCAGATGTCCTGGTCTCATCGAGCACGGGTTTCACCCAGGCACTGACGCTGACCGAGACCAACGTCCCTGCAGGCGTCGATGGGACAGCGACGTTTGTGGACGACTACACCCTCACCGGCGGCGCGCCCTCCGCCAACGGACGTTATTACCGCGTCAGGTGGGTAGGACCGTAATGACGTGGATTGGCTTGGTATGGCCAGCCGCGAACGTCACCGCTCTGCGCCCGCCCTCAGCCACTTCCTCCCGCGTCATTCCCAACGTCACGAACTCTCGCGCAGACTCCGCATCCCGCTCCCCCTGCGCCACCGCAAGTTGCAGCCACATAAAAGCTTCAATTCGGCATTCCGATGTTTCGGGCGGCTGGCCGCTTTTGCTGGCACAATGCTGCTTCAACCCCACCCGATATTGCGCTCCGGCATGACCCAGTTCCGCCGCCTTGCGCAGCCACATCCTCGCGGTGGCCTCGTCGCGTCGCACGCCTTGCCCCTGCCCATACATCAGCCCCAGATTGAACTGTGCCAGGCAATGGCCCTGCCCGGCAGCCTTTAAATACCATTCTGCCGCTTGCACATCGTTCTGCACCGCGCCATTTCCGTCGGCGAAACGCCGCCCCAAATTGAATTGTGACTCGGCGTCCTCAGGGTTGGCTGCGGGTGGTTCCGTGGCGGTCTTCAAAGCAGGTCTCCCGGAGCGGCCCAGCCAACGATTAAGAAATGTTATTCCCACATCATGCCTTTCATTTTCATTTTCGTCTTCATAATTGGTTCCAACATATTCATGGATTCGGATTCTTGAAATGGCTCAGAATGATGATGATAATATTCGCCCAACGAAGCTTGTAGCTTCCCATGAAGGCTGACCAATACCTTGTTCGTATCTGCGCGATAGTTTAAATCTATCGGGGCGGATGCGCGGCGAGGCCCTTGACGATCTCGATGTATTGTTGCAGGGCTCGCGTATCGTTGCCCCGGTTCCAGGCAATACAATAGTCGCTCTGGACTCGCGGGGTCAGGGGTCGGAAGGCCACTCCCGGATGGGGCAGTTTCTTGATGTGCTCGCGCGCCAGGGTCACACCCAAGCCTTCCGCAACGAAGGTCATCAAGGCAGGCTCCAACTCGGCATCCTGTAAAACCCGCGGGGTGAAGCCCGCCTGCTGGCACGTTCGGTTGAGCCAGTCGCGAAAGCCCGGGTGTGTCTTCTCCGACATGCCCACAAAAAACATCGTTTCCAGCTCACCCAGTTTTACCTGACGCTGGCGGGCCAACGGGTGTTTTGCCGGCAGGACGACGACAGTTCTGTGCTGGGCGATCCTTTCCCATTGCAGACCACCGGCGGCGGCCGATGGCGGAAGCCCCACAAAGCCCAAATCAATTTTGCGCGTTTCGAGCGCGCGAAGCTGTTCCGCCGGAGCCATGTCGAAGAGATTCAGCGCGACGTGGGGGAAGGTTTGTCGGAAAGCTCGCAGTGTTTCCGAAAGCAGATCGAAATCAAAATTGGACAAATACGCGATGTTCAACTGGCCGGTTTCGCCCCGGCTGAGACGCTGCACCGCCAGCACGCTTTCCTTCGCCAGAGCCAAAATGCGCCGGGCATCTCCCAGAAAAGAGCGGCCTTCCTCGGTCAGGGTCACTTGGCCTTTGGAACGGTTCAGGAGTCGCACGCCAATCTCCTCTTCCAAATTGTGGACCTGGCGAGTGAGGGATGGCTGGGCTAAATGCAGTTTCACCGCGGCCTTGGTGAAATTCAGATCTTCCGCCACGGCCGCAAAATAGCGCAAGTGACGCAGTTCCATATCGTGAACGGCACTTTAGCACATTCATCCGCATTAGCAACCGGTCAACACCGCCGGAAAAGCAGCCAACCAGAAAAATGCATTGACGGTTCCCACCCCGCTTGATCGGCGCCAATTCAAACCTGGTCCATAGTCTAAAGCTATCGCCAGGGCACCTTCTAAGTATTGGCGCGGGTCCGGGGAATGGAGGATGCTGGGAGCGTAATGAAACCATACGCCCGAAAGGCCTCAGTCCTTTGGTTGGGAACACGTCAGCGTGGCAAGGGCGCCATCAGCACCCCGAGTGCTGCCCTGAAAATGGCCCTCTATGCGGCCGGCGGCGACACCAAACGACGCGGCACCAATCCGCCCGAACTGATCGCCGCCGCTCACGCCGGCAGTTTCTCGCTAAGCCTGGCCAATGAACTGGGAGAGGCGGGCTATAGCCCGCGTCAAATTGATACGACGGCCACGGTCACCATGGAAAACATTGCCGCCGTCTGGACGATGACGCAGATTCATCTGGATGTGGTGGCCGCCGTGCCCAGAGTGGCACAATGCGATTTTGTGGACGCAGCATTGCGGGCCAAGGCGAACTGCCCGGTCTCGCGCGCCCTCAACGCCAATATCTCGATGCGCGCCAAATTGAGCTATCGCGACGCGCCCACCAGAATTAAACCCCTCCGGAAGCCCGGCCCCCCTGGGCCGGGCAAGGTCCGAAACAACAAGGCCAAACGAAATGGCGCTCCGCATTAAACGCAGTTTGTCAGAGGAAGCCATTTTCCTCCGGCTATTTATTAAAAACACATGAACGCTATACTTGTCAAACAGGCTCTGGAAATAGTCCTCAACCCCCACGTCCTGGTCAACCTTGTCTCACGACGCGTCCGCCAGTTAAACTCCGGTGGTGGACGCAGCAGCCGGCCGCTTATCGCAGACGTAGGCAACCTCGGTGCCGCGGACATTGCATTGACTGAAATCATCGAGGGGAAAATGGGCTGGGAAATGCCCGAAATCGTCGCGCTGACTCGCCCAACGGGACGGAGCCGCAAGAAGCCTCAGCATTGGGTAAAGACTTAGACGGGGCAGACATCCAGGTGCAGGGCCAGGTCGGAGACCTGCCCCACGCTCCGTCAGGATGAGAATTGCTGGTAATTTGTCACGTTAACGGCTGGAAAATACCGACTGAGCGCCAGCGCCTCAAGCGGCAGATGCCGCGATTGCCGTCGCGGCGGCAATCGCGCCCGACATCGCGCATGGAAAAATCATCTCATGCCGGCAACGGGGCGTCTCCGCCTCATTGCCAGCATGGAGAAGTGACCGCACCGGGCCTATTTCTTCTTGCCAGCCACTTGCTTTGCAGCAATGGCCTGCGTCTTCTTCTGTGTGGCACTAGTGGCTTTGGTCTGTTTTTGCGATGCTTGCTTGCTCGTTGATTTTGGGGACTTGTCGCCCATAATGTTTATCTTTCGTTTAATAGTTTACTCACCTCCGGCATAACTAGTTTCTCCGAAGGTAATCTAACCATGCCTCTTTATGGAAAGTTCTGCAACACCTTAAGAGCGGCACGTTCGCGACCGTGCGCATCTCAGATTTTTCCAAAACCACCACCCTGGGTAATTGGAGCGCGGACATTCTTGTCCGCTCCCGGAGCTCAGTCAACCCCTAAGGGGACATTCTTGTCCGCTCCCGGAGCTCAGTCAACCCCTAAGGGGACATTCTTGTC
>JBAXTC010000373.1:0-7507 GCA_037130375.1 Verrucomicrobiota bacterium
AGAGCCTACCAGCCCAACCTCAGAGCCGTCACACACTCTTGCCGAAGCAACACGCTGCGGGTCAGAAGGGGTCTGCGCAATGCAATGCCGATCTTCTACACCTTTTTGATCACGAAGTTGTTGAATGAGTTGAACCTCCGCCGGACTCAACTTGTGATGGTCTTCATTCTTGTTCTTCATCCCCACTTTATTGGAGTAAGTGGCTAAATGTGTACATTTTATTCCGTAACTATCTGATTCCCCTCACCCGCCTTTAATCACACCCTGCCCTGCCCTGGAGCCCACGGACA
Organism: Verrucomicrobiota bacterium; assembly: GCA_037130375.1. Lineage (GTDB taxonomy): Bacteria > Verrucomicrobiota > Verrucomicrobiia > Limisphaerales > UBA8199 > JAPLUA01. The sequence goes on from JBAXTC010000373.1 coordinate 291, forward strand.
CCGGGGCTTGACTACGACAGATTCATCGAGTAAAGTGGCACCATGGAAGCGAGACAGGCTGATCTGGATGGCAGTGCCAATGGGTGCCCTAGTCTACCCGGGAACGAGCACAGGTCTCCGCACTGGATAGACCCAAGTCTACTAATTGGTGAGGGAGGGCGGAGATTCATACTGTTTCCCGGATTGACGCCGTCGGAGGATGATGCTCGGCCGAACGAATCCTTTGTAACCAATTTCGAGTTTTCCGTAAGTACTGCTATGGGCGCCTACGTTTGGGGAAAATCTCCGCGCAGTGGATGGAGCGCCGCATGAGCGTCAGTGCAGAAATGGAATGAATCTAGTTGTGTGTCCCGGAAATAACTAGACATATTCTGACGCCAATTTACGCACAAATGCCTGAAAAATAGAGGTTTTGAATGTATAGCCATTTGCGAGACACTACACTAGCAGCCAAATCTATGAAAACCACCATTACTTACTATCCTTACTATCGGATACGCTACACATCTTCAACGTCTCCAATGCTCCAGCGGGAGGCGCAGAAACCGTTGGGCTCGCGTCAGACCCCACGGGCAAGAACCGCACGGAGCGCAATGGCAATCTGCGTCCTCACGGTCGGAGCTCTGGCGGCTCCCATCTTGTCCGGAGCGGCGCCGTCCGTACCATCTGGCGGCGGGCCGGCCGGTTTGGTGCAGGCAGACACCGGGGCAATATTTGCCGCGATAGAGACCTCAGAGTACGAGATCGGCTGGCAAAGCGCGGCCAGCGCATATATGGCGCCCAACCGCGCGCACAATCTCCGGTTTACCTTCCACGAGGACGGCATAACGATCGTGCCCAGAGAGCCCGGTGCCAATGTGGACTGGAAGGCCAGAATCCGCCTGGCATCCTACGGCAGACTTGGAGCACAGATAAGTCCGGCCATTCGGTCCGCTTCGTGGAGGGTGAATGGTAACGCGGCGGAAGTTCGCAGTGACGCCACGACAATCACATATAAGAATGACAGCGAAGGTCTGCGCCAGAACTTCCTCGTCGCCCTGAGACCGACCGGCCCAGGTCCGCTCCGCCTCGATTTCATTGTGGAACGTGACCGCGTGGAGATGCAGGTCGATGAGACGGGCAGTTTCATGTACCTAATTGGAGGCCAAACTGGAAGCGAGGGTGCGGTGCAGTATAAAGACCTTAAGGTCTTCGACGCAAACAATCGGACACTCGAAGCCAGAATGGAATTGGTGGATGGAAATCGCTTCGCCATCGTGGTGGACGATGCAGATGCAAGTTATCCAATCTTGATAGATCCCCTCTTCGCTATCTGGCCGGGGATCACCAGCCCTAGTCCTGGGAGCAAGTTCGGATACTCCGTCACTTACATACTTACTCTCGACACTGTGGCCGGGCTCAGTCCGATTGTTCCGAAGGGTGGTCTATTGGTGGGCGCCCCCAATTTCGATCCTGGCAACGCTCCGAATGCAGGCAAGGTATTCCTTTATGATACACAGGACACTGGGGGGCACGCCCTCCCGACGACCCCGACCTGGACCTACGTCGGAACGCAGGCTGGCATGCACTTGGGCATGTGCGCGGCTGACGGGGGACAGAACATGTTCTCGGACGACAGGTATCGTCATATCATTCTCGTAGGCGCGCCCTGGTACAGCTCCAGTTATAGCGGCGAGGGATCGGTGCTGGCTTTTTACCCGGATTCAGATGGCCACTATGGTTCCACACCCAGTTGGATGGCAACGGGTGGGGCTGCGGGCGCGCATTTTGGCTATAGCATCGCCGGCGGGGCTGATTTCAACAGCGACGGGTTGCCGGACGTCTTAATCGGGGCCCCCAGCTACTATTCCCCAGCCTTAGGACCATCGAGCCCGCAGCCGCCGACTTACGATCAGGTTTCGGGCTGTGCTACATCCATACTCGCGCCCAGCGGCAACGGAGAAGTGGTAATCTACTATGGGACGTCGACGGGATTCAACACGACGCCGGGCTGGAGTGCTTATGGCACGGGTTTGTCGCTATTCGGGTTCAGCGTGGCCTGGGGCAACGTGGACGGCAACGGCCCCGCAGTCATCGTCGGAGATCCAGCCCCAACGGGCGCCGTTTACGAGTTCCTCAATAATTATGGTACCGGGCCTCATTCCAGCCCGGACTGGGTGCTTACGGGGCCTATCCACAATAGTGGTTTGTTTGGATACGCACTGGCTTGCGCGGACCAAGATGGCGACGGCTTCGCGGATCTGGTCGTCGGAGCTCCGACTGCGACCACGAATTCGCTTTCAATGGCCGGGATGGTATTCCTTTATCGTGGGGGATCAGGGGGCCTGAGCCATACTGCTCCTTGGAGCGCTGGCGGGGGCCAGGCCGGGGAGGGCTTCGGCTCAAGTCTTGCCCTCGGCAATATGAATGTGGACGGGTACAGGGACCTTATCGTTGGGGCTCCGTGCCACAGCTCACTCGGCTTCGTCCAGAATGGCCGCGCCTATTGTTTGATCGCAGACCCCTCTGGTCAGCACTTCCCTAATTTCGCGGCCGGGGCGAATGATGGCCTGGCGGGGTACGCCGGGCTGGGAACCAGCGTGGCTTACGGTCGATACCTGATCAACGGTGGCGCCAACATGATCGCGGGCGCACCGAACAACGAGAATGGGCAGACCCAAAATGTTCAGATCTGCTATTGGCAGAACTGAAGCCCTTGGCCAGTCTGCATTTGGGTGACCTCCGGCCACGATCGCGCGAACACAACAAAGACCAAAACATCATGTCCACCTCCATCTCAAGTCAGCCAAGGCAAACCCAGCTTTACTGCAAGGGCCAGTGGTATTCTATTGGCCCTGCCAGTTACTGGTTGAGGTCATTAAGCGTGCTATCAGTCATTGTCCGACGCACCCTCATGGTCTCAGCGCTACTGCTCTCGGTGGCAACGCTTTGCGCCGAAACACCAAATGCCTGGACCGACAAGGTCGAGCCGGCACTTCTGACCCAGGCGGTGGCGGGGGACGCCGAGTTTCTGGTGATGCTGTCTCAGCAGGCGGATCTGTCGGGTGCCAGCCGCCTGCCCAGCAAGCGACAGAAAGGTGAGTATGTCTTTAAACGCCTCACCGAAGTGGCCCAAAGCGCTCAGGGTCCACTGCTAACGCAGTTAAAGGCGCAGGGAGTCGAGCATCGGGCCTTTTGGATTGCCAACATGGTTTGGGTCCGGGGCGGCTTGGACGTTGTGTGCTCCCTTGCCCAAAGAGAGGACGTAGGCCGCCTCATGGCCAACGGGGCCATGGGCGTCATCAATCCGCCAGTACCAACCAACGATCCGCCTCGGCCTTATGACATAAGCTCCAACCTGCAACACGTCCGTGCCCCCGAGGTGTGGGCGTTGGGCTACACTGGCCAGGGGATGGTGATTGGAGGACAGGATACCGGCTACCAATGGGACCACCCGGCGTTGAAGCGGAGCTACCGAGGTTGGAACGGCACCAATGTGAACCATAACTACAACTGGCACGACGCCATCCACAGCACGGTGCATACGAATCCCTGCGGGGTGAACCTAATGGCGCCGTGTGACGACCTCAACCATGGCACTCCGACGATGGGCGTCATGGTCGGCGATGATGGCGGGATGCACCAGGTGGGCATGGCGCCGGGGGCAAGGTGGATTGGAGCCCGCAACATGAACAACGCCCGGGGGACTCCGGCTACCTACGCCGAGTGCTGTCAATGGTTCCTGGCCCCGACCGACCTCCAGGACGAGCATCCCGATCCGTCCAAGGCTCCGGATGTGATTAACAATTCCTGGGTTTGCTTTCCAGAAGAGGGATGCGTCGATCCTCAAGTCCTTAAGCCAGTAGTTGAAAACGTTCGTGCCGCCGGAATTGTCTTTGTCGCTGGAGCCGGCGACGGGGAATTCCAATGCGGCTCAATCGACGCTCCGCCAGCCATTTACTCAGCTAGCCTCACCGTGGGAGGCACCTCGGAATTGGACACGACGTGGGGAAGCAGTTGGGGGCCGGTGAGGGTGGACGGCAGCAACCGGCTGAAGCCTGATGTCTGCGCACCCAGTTATCTGGTGCCTACTAGTACCGTTATGCCGACTAATAGCTATGGCTACATTTCGGCGACGAGCGGCGCGGCGCCGCATGTTGCCGGTCAAGTGGCGCTGTTGCTCTCAGCCCATCCCGAACTTCGGGGCCAGGTTGATGCCATCGAACGGTTGATAAAATACACGGCTGTGCCGCTGACCAATTTCAGCTATCGTTGTGATCCGCTGGGCACGAATGCGCCCAATAACCTCTATGGCTGGGGTCGCATTGATGCCTTGGCCTCACTGGCCTTGGGTGATAGCGATGGGGATGGAATCCCGGACTGGTGGATGATCGCCCACTTTGGGCACGCGACCGGCAGGGCGGAGGACCACTCGCGGGCCGGGGATGATGCTGATGGGGACGGAGCCAGCAACCTGGACGAATACACCGCCGGCACCGACCCGCTCAATCCCGCCTGCTGCTTCCGCGTTGCGGCTTCGCTCTCCCCCTCAGAGTGCCTCCTGTCGTTCCAATCCTCCATTGGCCGGGCCTACACGCTGCTGTCCCGAGCGAGCCTTGAAGCGGCTGGTTGGACTCCCGTTTCGGGTCAAAGCGGAGTGCCGGGCACGGGCGAGACGCTCGCTCTGCACGCTCCGCTGGGCCTCGCGGCCGAGGGTTTCTACCGGGTGGAAGCACGCGTCCAACCGTAGGTGTCCTGCATCCATCATTGAAGAAAAACAGTAACCCAATCTCTTGAAGCACCGGAGTTCTTCTCAATCAATAAGTCAACCTGCAGGGTTCTTTCGCCTGTGTGGCCTAACAGTCTGTCTGAAAATGGGGTAAATATGTTGAGGTCATTGAGCGCGTTATCAGTCATCTTGGAACGTCGCCTCGTCGTCCCAGCCCTACTGCTCTCGGTGGCAACGCTCTGCGCCGAAACACCGAATGCCTGGACTGACAAGGTTGACCCGGCGCTCCTGACCCAGGCCGTGGCGGGCGACACGGAATTTCTGGTAATGCTCGCTCAGCAGGCGGATCTTTCGGGTGCCAGCAGCCTGCCCAGCAAGCGACAGAAAGGAGAGTATGTCTTTAAACGTCTGACCGAAGTGGCCCAAAGCACTCAGGGTCCGCTGCTAACGCAGTTGAAAGCCCAGGGAGTCGAGCATCGGGCGTTTTGGATTGCTAACATGGTATGGGTGCGGGGCAGCTTGGACACTGTCTGTTCACTTGCGCAGAGAGAGGACGTAGGCCGCCTCATGGTCAACGGCACCCTGGGCGTCATCAATCCGCCCGTACCAACGAACGATCCGCCTCGGCCTTATGACATAGGCTCCAACCTGCAACAGGTCCGTGCCCCCGAGGTGTGGGCGTTGGGCTACACTGGCCAGGGGGTTGTCATTGGCGGACAGGATACGGGATACCAATGGGATCACCCGGCGCTGAAGCGGAGCTATCGAGGTTGGGACGGCACCAATGTGAACCATAACTAGAGCCTGTCCCAAAAATACGATTTTGGGTTGTTGCATAAGAAGAGCTTGAGTGTAGATGAGCTGTCATAATTTTAATGTGAGGCGATCCTTGCTTGGCCTGGATGTTGTGTCAAAACCGGCTAGCGCGGTACAGACCCCTCCGGTCTGTAGTGCATTTGAAAACTCGCGCTGCGGCCTTTAGGCCGCCTTAGCCGGAGCCTGTGCCTGCGCCATGCTCTGGCGCATCCGTGCCAGCACCCACAAGTTATGCACCAACACGATCCACGTCACCGTTAGTTGCCGGTGCGCAAAGCCTTTGTTGCGCATTCGGCCTGCCGAGAATCGGTTCTTGATTATGCCCACGCGCCCTTCGGTCTGCGCCCGCCGCCGTTGCAGCTGCTTGAATTTCCAGGAACCGCTGCGCTGCTCAAGCTGCTGGACCGAGCGCGGGCACACTCCGTTGTAGATCCCATCCTGCGCTAATCCAATCTGGTTGGTTTGACTGTCGAAGCCACGGTCGGCACCCACGGCCTTGAGCTTGGCGTCGAAGGCCTGCTGCATTCGGCCCACGCTCTGGCCCAGCAAGGCCGAGTCCGCCGGAGCGCTCTCCTCAAAGAAATCCCAGTCGATGATCAGACCTTGTTTATTTTCGGCGACCAGCAAGGTGTTACCGAACTCCACTTCGGCGCCGGCCTTGCGGCGCACCACCACGTGAATGTCCGTTTCGTAGAGGCTGAGGATCTTCTCGGCATTGGCCACAGGCTGGCCCTGGAGAATGCGCTGGCGGGCTTGGTGACGCGCCTTGGGCAACTGCTCCAGTACCCGGTCCATGCGCCGGAGCACCTGCTCGGCCTGCGGCCGCGTCCATTGAGTTTGGTCCCAGTGCTCGTCGAGCAAATCCCGGTAGCGTCGGGCATGAGCGCGCACTGTGCCTATCAGCCGGTCCATCTGGCGCAGCGTCTTTTTGCGTTGGCGCTGGCAGTCGGCTTTATTCCAGGCGTGGGTCATCTGGATGCACAGCTTGTTGATGCGCCGGATGAAACTCTCGGGTGCCTCCATCCGGTGCTTGAGCCCCTGGCCACGAATGAGTTGGACGGCCTTCATCAAGGTGCGGGTGGCGTCCCGCAGCAGCACCCAATCGACCGGATAGTGAATGGGGGCGCTCAGGCAGGTGGTATCCAGGAAGGCGCTTTCCAAATCCAACGCCTCGGGCAGGTGCAATTGCGCTGGGGCGGCAGCCCCCAGGGCCAGGAGTTGATAAATGAGTGGGCGCACTTCGGCTTGGGGCCACCATTGGTCATAGCGTTGAATCGTGCTCTTGCTGGGCACCTTCACCAGGTCGATCCGGCTAATGCGACAGAAGTGTTGGAGCAGCGGGCTGTCGGCCAGGCGGACGGCAAAGCCCCGGTAGTCCTCCCCGAGCAAAGTCCGAGCGATATTGCAACGCAATGCGCGTTGGCTGTGAAGTTGATGGTTCTGTTGAGCTGGCGCACTGAGCTTTTTGCGTCGGCCCAGCCAGCGGCGCAGGTCGGTTTCCAGGAACTGAGTTTCCAGACCACTTTCGATGAGCAGTGCGTCGATGTGCAGCAGTTGATCGCGCCACTGGCGATAATCGACATTACCCTCGATGGTGGGCAAGACTTGCGGCAGGGCCGGTTGGAAGGGAATAATAATAGCAGCGGACATGGTGATAGCTTATACTCTATCGTATGCTCGGCAAGCACAAACT
>JBAXTC010000374.1:0-7500 GCA_037130375.1 Verrucomicrobiota bacterium
CCGTCTTCAATGTTTCTGTCTAATGTTTATCCTCCTTGGTTTCCCTGGGCAGTCCATAAGCGCCTTCGGTCACCACCGTCATGTCCGCCTGCAAACCGTCCACAAAACATGAAGACAGAAAGATTACAGACAGAAAAATGGGAAAGGATCGGTTCTTCCAAAGGACTTCGCCCGGTAATCCGCATACGATTTCGCTTCCATCTGTCGTTCCCATTTTTCTGTCTCTAATGTTTCTGTCTAATTGTCCCGTCTTCAATGTTTCTGTCTAATGTTTATCCTCCTTGGTTTCCCTGGGCAGTCCCCAAGTTCTCACACTTCAACGCCCTCCTTTCGCCCTGCACTTTTCGCATGTATGCCTACGGTGGTTCCGGATCGTCGCTGAGGCTGCCGCGCCGCCGCTCCCGTTGCTGGACCAGCAACTTTCCCAGGTAGCCCATGATGGCAATATTGAAGAGGAGCACGCCCATGGTGAGCAGTGTCGGGCGACGCGCCAGGTGATGAAGTTCCAGTGGCAGATAAAGTCCGGCCGAGATCACGGCAAACCATTCAGCCCAGTGTTTGCCCTGCCACAGTCCGTAGCCTTCCACCAGGCGGATCAAGGCGTAAGCGAAAGCCAGAGCGACGATCTGCCCGGTGTGCTGGTCAGTGGCCCGGGCCACCGATTCGATGAACAGCCGCCGATAGTGCGTCTCCGGATCAATTCCGTGGTGCAGCAGGAAGGCATCGGCGACCGCGTGCAGGTCGGTGTGCCGCAACGATAGCAACCCACATCCTGCAGCGAGCGCTAACGCCCCCTTTGCAGCCTCGAAGATCGCGATACTGCGCAGAGCTAGAGGAAGTCGTTGCGGTGTTTCGGTCATCACGCTGGATTCTACGGAGTTCTGGCGCCCAGACCACGCTTTTTTAAGCAGCGCGGGCGCGTCGTCGCCGACAATTCTGTTGCCGCAGGCCGGTTGCGGCATGAAACTACCCGCGTGCCGACGGTTTCCAAGCCAGTCCATTCGGTTCCGGTGCGTGAGTTGGTCGAGTTCGTCTTGCGGCGCGGCGACCTTGGCGGCGAGCGTGATTTTGTTGGACCGCAGCGCGCCCTGGCGGGAACCCGGGGCCATCAACGGCTCCAGCGCTCACGTCCGTCCGGCTATCAGAAGGAGGTTCGGATTCATTACGATCTGGATGCGGAGGGGTTTATTCTGCGTGTCCAAGGTCGCATTGACGGTCTCCTGGCCTCGGGCCAGGATGTCTTGCTGGAGGAGATTAAGACCGTTTGCGGGGCTTGGGGGCGGCAAGCGGACCCCTTGCACTGGGCCCAGGCGAAGTGCTACGGGTTCATTTACACTCATCACCACGCGATGGAGGGCATCGACATCCAGTTGACCTACCTCGACATGGAAACGGGAGAGCTGACCGAGTTCCGTAACCGGTTTTCCTCTCGGGAGCTGGCGGCGTTCTTTAGGGAGACGACGGCAATCTATGTGGACTGGATGCGGGAACGTCAATTGTGGTGCCAGCAACGCGACCAGTCTATCCGATCCCTCGCGTTCCCCTACCCTCGTTACCGCCCCGGCCAGAGGGAACTCGCCGTCGCGGCTTACCGAACGCTGGCCCGTGGCGGCCGGCTATTCCTCGAAGCCCCCACCGGCATCGGCAAGACCATCTCCGTGCTCTTTCCAGCAATCAAAGCGCTGAGCGAAGGCAAGCTGGAGCGAATCTTTTACCTGACTGCGCGCACCAGCGGGAGAGCGGTGGCGCAAAAGGCCCTGGCGGACCTGCGGAGAACGGGCTTGCGCCTGCGCACGGTGACGCTCACGGCCAAAGATACTATCTGCGTCAAAGAAGGCCAGCGATGCGACCCGGGAACCTGTCCGCTTGCTCGCGGCTACTACGACCGCTGCAAGCCGGCCATGCGCGATGCCCTGGCTCGTGAAGAAATGACCCGCGCCGTCCTCGAGGCCGTGGGCCATGAACACCAAGTTTGCCCGTTCGAGCTTTCGCTGGACGTGTCCTCGTGGGCCGATGCCGTCATCTGTGACTACAATTACGTGTTCGATCCCAAGGTCTATTTGCGCCGTCACTTTGCCGAAGACGGCGGGGACTGCGGCCTTCTCGTGGACGAAGCTCATAACCTGGTGGACCGCGCCCGCGAGATGTTCTCCGCCGATCTCAACAGCCGCGAAGTCCAGGAGGTCAGGCGAGCGATCAAAGCGGCGTTGCCGCGCTGTGCCAAAGCGCTCAGTCGGCTGAGTTCGGCGATGCGGACACTCTGTGGGCCGGCCGAGCCACCTTCCGAACCGGTCGATGCCAGTGATCCGTCCATCGAACTCAACCTATTCCCCGCAAAGAGCAGGGCAGGCGTCTCACCTGCCCCCGCCCTGGCTACCCCGAGCGCCGACCGCCACTTCCCCGACGTGTTGCTTGCTCCTCTTGACGCTGCGCTCAAGGAAGCCGAAACCTGGCTCGTCCGCAACCAGCCCGCTGACTTCCGTCAGCGCCTGCTCGATCTTTACTTCCGTCTGCACTCGTTCCGCCGCACGACCGACCTCTATGACGAGCGCTACGTCACCATCATCGAGCCTGGAACCTCGGTCCGGGTGCGACTGTTCTGCCTGGATCCTTCGTTTCTGCTCCGACAAGCCCTGGCCCGCGGCAAAGCCGCCGTCTTTTTCTCCGCCACGCTCACGCCAATCGATTATTACCGCGCGCTGATGGGAGGCACCCCGGAAGACCCGCTGCTGCAATTGCCCTCGCCATTCCCGCCCGAAAACCTTGCGGTAGTGGTGCAACACCGCATCCGCACCCATCTCAAGGCCCGTGCCGAATCGCTTGCGGACGTCGTCGAGGCAATCAGGGCGCTCGTGCAAGGCCGGCCCGGCAACTACCTCGTCTATCTCCCTTCCTACCAATACCTCACCGCCGTGCAGCAGCACTTCCATGCCCTCGACCCCGCCGTTCCGATCCTCGTGCAGCGACCTGGCATGAGCGAACCTGAGCGCGAGGCATTTCTGGCGGCCTTCGCAATCGAGCATGGCGAGACGCTGGTCGGGTTCGCCGTCATGGGCGGAATTTTCGGCGAAGGTATTGACCTGGTTGGAGACCGGTTGATTGGCGCGGTCATTGTGGGCGTTGGCCTGCCGCAGCTCTGTGTCGAGCGGGACATGATCCGCGACTACTTCCAGGCAGAGACCGGCGCTGGCTTCGACTATGCCTACAGCTTTCCCGGCATGAACCGCGTGCTGCAGGCCACCGGCCGGGTCATTCGTTCTGAAACCGACCGCGGCGTCATCCTGCTCATTGACGCCCGCTTCGCCGAGCCGAGATATCGCCGCCTATTCCCGGCCTGTTGGCAGGCAGCAAGCGTCAAGGACGTCTGCGAAATCCGCGCAGCGCTATGCCGATTCTGGCAAGCTTCGGTCTGAGCGGTGGCGAGTCGTCATGGGGGAAGGAAGCACCCCTTACAGCTTCCAACCCTTGCGATATTTGCGTCTGACGTACTGCGACGCTTCGGGGGCATTCTTGGCGCACATCTTTGGTCCGTCCCATTCCAGTTTCTTGCCAGTGCGCATTGCCACGCAGCCGAGCAGCATGATCTCGGTCAAATAAGCGGCGACATCGAAGTTGGAGTATGCCGGCGCACCACCTTTGCAGGCGGCAATCCATTCCAGATGTTGGCGTTCATCCGTTCCGCCCTTGAAGAGATTGCGTGGGATTGTTTGCGGGATCGCTTTGGCTGCCTCGTGCTCGGTGGCGCGCGTCAGCTCTTTCTCGTCCTTGAGCTTCGCGAAAAATCGGAAATCCCCGTCACCGTCTTCAGGCGAGAACAACTCGCCTTTGTCACCCACTAAAATACAACCGCTGCCGGAAACCTGGTCCAGCATGCTCACAACATTTGCGGTTACTTCTTTAGGCGGCTTGTTTCCGCCATCGAACCACCAGAGCGTGACCGGCGGCTGATTTCCGCGCGCTGGAAACTCGAAGCGGATTTTTGAACTGTTTGGATACATCTCGCTCGTCAGGCCAGAGCATTCCGCCTCGACTTCAGTCGGATATTCCAGCTTAAGCGCCCGAAATGGCCAATTCACGGTATGACAGGCCATATCGCCCAGGGCGCCTGTGCCGTAGTCCAGCCAACCCCGCCAGACCCACGGCTGGTAAACTTCACGCCGGCCCCCGACGACTGTGTCGGGCCAGTGAGCCTTGAAAGGACGCATCGGCGCGGTGCCCAGCCACAAATCCCAATCCACTCCCGCAGGCACCGGGTCGCTTCCCTCCGCCCGTTCCATGCCCTGTCGCCAGAGGGGTCGGTTGGTCCATACGTAAGCCTGTCGCACAGGTCCAATGAGACCGGAGTGGACCACTTCGACCGCGCGGCGCAAACCATCGGACGCGCTGCCCTGGTTGCCCATCTGCGTCGCCACTTTGTATTCCCGGGCCAGGTCGCGCAACACGCGCGCTTCATAGACATCGTGGGTGAGTGGTTTCTGACAATAAACGTGCTTGCCCATTTTGATCGCCATGGCGGCAATCGCGGCGTGCATGTGGTCGGGCGTCGCGATATCCACGGCGTCGATCGACTTCTCTTTCTCGAGCATCACACGATAATCCTTATAGAATCTGGCCTGGGGAAATTTCTGGCGTGTGGCTGCGGCAGAGGCTTCGTTCACATCGCACAGCGCCACGATGTTCTCACCCGAGCAGCATCGCACATCGCTGGAGCCCTTGCCCCCGGCGCCCACGCCCGCGATGTTCAACTTATCGTTCGGGGAAACGCGGCGCGGCTGGGGCTTGGCACAACCCGTCAGGGCCATCCCGCTGACCGCAAGGGCAGAGGAATAGAGGAATTGTCGGCGGGTGAAGGAAGCTAGAGAAGATGAGTACAGTTTCAGCATGGCTTCTTCCTACGCCCAGCGGCGGCTTTGCACAAGCATTTTTTTGCTTGAGTTACCTCACCGTCAGGATGGATTCAAGAAATCGTCGCCGCCGACGGCAGCCGGCGTGATCTGCAAACTGCCACCCGAAACATCGCGGGTGTTGTTCAGCTCAAATTCACCGCTCCGGCGGGCTCACGGCGCGCTCCTCAGCCGAAACAATCGCGCCGCTGCGGCGTTCGATTCCGTCATGATGAGCCTGTCCCCGGCCACGGACACCGCGGCCGTCGAGTCCGCCCAGGTGCTCACATTCTCCAGACTCGAGGTGTGCTGCAGCACGAAACTCGAATAGGCTCCCGGCCAGGAAAGTTCGACTGCGCCGTTGGTGGCCGCCTTTTTGATCTCCAACCGTGGCAAGGCCGGGTGCAGGAGCCGCACCCGGTTGGTGCCTTGCAAACCCAGCACGAGCAGGCCTCGCGACGAATCATATTCGTGCGGCCACACAATCGGCGCGTTGGCGCCGTCGATGGTCACGCCCGGCGCGCTGGTGAATCCACCCACCAATACCCGCGTTTGACCCGAAGCCCAGTTCGTCAGCGTGAACGAGACCGAGTTCTGCGTCTCGGTCACGTCCCCCAAAACGCCAGGGGCATGCAGGAAGAGTCCGTGTTGTCGAAACGTGCGAAAAGTATAAGGCGGCGCACCGGTGTAGAATTGGACCGCCTGCGACTGGAGCGTGCCCGGGTTAATCGCCGGCCCATCGCTCACCTGTTCCTGCAGCAGGTAGAAATCCGGCAGCAAACCCATTCGCACCGGGTCGCTTGGCGGCCATGACTGCTGCGTGCCCGAAGCCGCAATGCCGTCCGCGATTTGCTGCCACGGACCTGCCGGATCCTGGCGGGCGAGTTGGTGCAGCGCTTCCGCATACACCAGGCCGCACCACTGCACCGGCCTGCCAAACCATGACCCCACCCACTGCGTCGCCCCCAACACCGGGATGGTTGCGTAAAGTCCCACGCTGGCCGGCACCGGCGCCGTCAGATACACGAAGGGCACCCCCGTCCACGCCCAATACCGCGCTTGCTCCAGCAGGTCGGCATCGCCGGTCAGTTGATAGCCGCGCAAGTGTGTCAGCACCAGGTAAGCCGATGCCAATATGTCCGGCGTGTGCAGAGGCACTTCCCATGTCTGCGCGCCCCGCGGCACGGTGTGGCGGAACTTTGCCATTGCGCGAAGCTCGCGCAGCGCCGTGTTGATCAGCGCGCGATTGCCCGAAAACAGCGTCTCGTCGAATAGCGAGAACACCACCGTCGCCGTAAGACCGTTCGCGTCGTGCGCGTAATGCGTCGAGCCAAGGTCGGGCCCGCCTGACGGCGGCACGTACCACACGCTCCCATCCGGTTGAAACCGTCCCAGCAACCCGCGCGCATCGCTCTCAGCCTGCGCCGCGTTTTGAAGCACCGCCCCAAAAATCAGCGCCGGCAAGGGATAGCGGACATGGGCGACCCCGAAGCTGTTGTAGAGCGCAGGCCCGGGCACCTGGGCCAGGACGACCGCGGAGACACTTGAAAGCTCCGCCGCCAGCGCCGCGTCGTCCACGCGCTTCTCCAACCAGCGCATCCAAACCGCCGCATCCGCCGCCGGCTGTGCGCTGAACCCGGGCCAAACCGCGTGGCGAATCAGCCCGTTCGTCCGGATGCCCGAATCGAGCCATGCATGGGCAGTGTTGCGGAAATAGTTCGATGCCGTGAGGACGCCCGCCGGCAAGGCCGGCAACCCCCGCATCGAGACATACTGTTCAATAGCAGGAACGACCGTGTCCCCCCGGTTGGCCACGATCGTGCAGCGGGCGACGAGTATTTCGTTTGTCTGCAACACCCGCGCTGAGTAGGGCAGCAGGCTGCCCTCATCCCGGTTCGCCCCGTCCGAGCCAGGCCAGATCAAACCCAGCAGGTGGCCGCCCGAGTTGAATTGCCGATCCGGCGAATCGAACACCGGCGCGAGGTCCGGCTGCGGTTCCCAAATCAACCCCAGACAGTTGTTGCTCGCCGCAATAGCCATCAACGGCAGCGTGATCTTCTTCCGATCCGGCACCAACCGGCGCGCCGCCTCTCCGATGACATCCAGTTCCGAGCTGCTCGGTTCATTCTCCAGGTACTCGAGCCCCGCAAGGAGTCCTTGGGTCTTGTTGGTCCCATAACTGCCAGCGCCCGCTAACAGCGTGAACGCCGGCACATACAGCAACTGCCGCTCTCGATCTGTGCTGACCCGCGTTTCGACCGCAATCGCGTTAGGCGCGTTTGAAGCGAACCATTGTTCAATGTGCCAACGGGCCCCGTCGCCATCCGTCGATTCGCTCCGCAACACAAAGCCGTTACTGAGTGTTTGCGACGTTATCACCCCACCCGGCGCGTTTCCAAACGGCATCCATTTTGCCTGGTTGTTCAAGACGTATCCCGCCAACGCCTGCGGGTTGCCCGCCGCGACCGGCTGACCGGCGAAACTGACCCGAAACGCCCCCAGCGCATCAGGGTTGTGGGCCAGCTCCAATTCCCCCGCAGACAGGCGCAGCGCGTTGCTCGCGATTGTCGCCACGGTCGGAACAGGCCACGCCGGCGGGGTATAGGTCATACGTTCC
>JBAXTC010000375.1:0-7474 GCA_037130375.1 Verrucomicrobiota bacterium
CCACACTGGTTTCATCTTCGCGCCTTCCCGCCTTCGCTGTTAACACCCTTTCCCCCTCCGTGCCGGATTCTGCGAGGTAATGCGCTTTGCCCGACCCTCCCGTTCAAAGTGAGTTTCCTGTTCCGTTTGGACCTGCTCACAGACCATGAACTTGCAAGAGATGTCCACTTCTTGACGGCGCTCCCCCTGGCTGTTATCCACCCGGTAATTTATGGACGTTCTAACTCTGTCCCGATTCCAATTCGCGCTGACGACGGCGATCCACTATATCTATCCCCCTCTCAGCATCGGGCTTGGCGTGCTGTTGGTGATCATTGAGGGCTTATGGCTGAGGACGCACAAACCAGTCTATCATCAGATGGCGCGGTTCTGGACCAAGGTCTTTGCGCTCACCTTCGCCATTGGCGTGGCGACGGGCATCGTCCTGGAGTTTGAGTTCGGCACAAACTGGGCCGCATACTCGCGCTATGTTGGCGACGTGTTCGGCAGCGCGCTGGCCGCCGAGGGCATTTTCGCGTTTTTCCTCGAATCCGGTTTCCTGGCTGTGCTCCTGTTCGGCTGGGACAGAGTCGGCCCGAAGATGCACTTCTTTGCGACCTGCATGGTGTGTCTCGGCGCGCATTTCAGCGCCATCTGGATCGTCGTGGCCAACTCTTGGATGCAGACGCCGGCAGGCTTTCACATCGTGGGCGAGGGCATGAGGGCCCGCGCCGAAATCACCGACTTCTGGGCGATGGTGTTCAACCCTTCCTCGATGGACCGACTGTTTCACACCCTGTGCGGCGCCTGGCAGGCGGGGGCGTTTCTGGTCGTCAGCGTGAGCGCCTGGTACCTGCTAAAGCGACGACATCCGGATTTTTCACGAGCCTCACTGCGGATTAGTTTGATTGTGGGGCTGGCGGCTTCCCTGCTCCAGCTTCTGAGCGGCCACAGCAGCGCCCAGGGCGTGGCAAGAAATCAACCGGTCAAGCTCGCCGCGTTCGAGGGCCTTTTTGAAACGAAAACCAATGCGCCGCTGACGCTCTTTGGCTGGGTGGATGCAAAGGGCGAAAGAGTCATTGGACCCCATATTCCCGGACTTTTGAGTTTCCTCGCATATAACGATGTCAGCAAGCCAGTCACGGGCCTGCGTGAGGCCGCGCCCAATCCGGCAGACCGGCCGCCTGTCAATTTCACGTTTCAACTCTTCCACATCATGGTGACCGTCGGCTTCGGCATGATTGTGATCGCCGCGATGGGATTCCTCTACTTCTGGCGCGGGTCGCTCTTTGAAGCGCGCTGGCTGCTATGGCTGCTGGTGCTGTCGGTGATCGGACCGCAAATCGGCAACCAGGCCGGCTGGTTTGCCGCCGAGGTGGGCCGCCAGCCGTGGATTGTCCAGGGATTGTTGCGCACTTCGCAAGGCCTGTCCGCCGTGGTCAAGGCCAACACGGTGTTGACCGCCATCATCCTGTTCAGCGCCGTTTACCTCCTGCTCTTCGCGGTCTTTGTGTACCTGCTCAACGACAAAATCCAGCATGGTCCGGACGACGCTGACCTGATTCCGTCCGGCAAACTGGCGCTGCCAAGAAGGAACAAGATATGAACTTCGGTTCGCTCGATCTCAACACGACCTGGTTTATCCTCATCGGCGTGCTGTTCACCGGTTACGCCATGCTCGACGGCTTCGACCTGGGCGTCGGAGCCCTCCACCTGCTTACCAAGACCGACGAGGAACGCCGCATCATGCTCAACGCCATCGGCCCGGTCTGGGACGGCAACGAAGTGTGGCTTGTCACGGGTGGCGGCGCCTTGTTCGCAGCGTTCCCAAGCGTCTATGCCACTGTGTTTTCCGGGTTTTACCTCGTCTTCGTGCTGTTGCTCGTGGCGCTGATTTTTCGCGCCGTGGCCATCGAGTTCCGCAGCAAGCAACCGATGCGCTGGTGGCGGCAGATGTGGGACATCGGATTCAGCGTTGGCAGCATTCTGTCCAGCCTGCTCATCGGCGTCGCTATGGGGAACATCGCATGGGGCGTGCCGATTGATGACCGTGGTGAATTTGCCGGCACGTTCCTGAGTTTGCTGGGGCCGTATCCCCTCCTCATTGGGGTCACCACCGTGGCGCTGTTCATGATGCATGGCGCGATTTATGCGTTGATGAAAACCGAAGGGCCGCTGCACGACCGACTCCGTGGCTGGATCAATAACTGCATCATCTTCTTCATCATTTGCTACGCCGTGACCACGATGGCTACCCTGCTCTACGTGCCGCAGATGGCGGCGCGGATGCGCGCCAACCCGGGGTTGTTCAGCATTGCCCTGGCCAACATGCTGGCCATCGCAAACATCCCGCGCGAGATTTATCATGGCCGAGACTGGCGCGCGTTTGTCTCCTCGTGCGTGGCCATGATCGCCTTGATGGGGTTGTTCGGCTTGGAGATGTATCCGAACCTCGTGCTCAGCAACCCCTCGCTGGCCAACAGCCTTACAATTCACAACGCGGCTTCTTCGCACAAGACCCTGGGCATCATGCTCACCATCGCGCTCACCGGCGTGCCCATCGTGCTCGCCTACACCGTGAGCATCTACTGGATATTCCGGGGTAAAGTGAGGCTGGACAAAATGAGCTATTGAAGTTCCTCGGGGCATCGCAGGCGGCTATCTCGCTGTCACAGGCAATATTCAATGACATCGCCAGAACGCAGGCGCAAGAAACGGAGAGTGGTGTGCATGAAGGCCTGCCACATTGGCAGGACTTTACTGACGCTTTCGCGCGGCCACAGGGATCACCGACAAATCGAGGGATACGCTCCACCGGAACCCAGCCGGATGCGGGAGGTTTTATCCCACGGGGGCGAGCCGGTGGCTTGGTGGTTGTGACTGACTCCGGCCTGACCGAACCGCCACAGCGGTTTTGCGGGTCGTGGTGTCGTGGCCTTCCGCCTCAGCGCGGCAGAAACTTCCGCACCAGTTCACGCGGCGTGGCAATGATGGGAGTGTGCAAGTCGAGCGCCTGCAAAGCCAGCGTGAGACGTTGGTGCGGAATGCCTCGCAAGTGTCCGTCGGTCGTCAACAGGATCGCACAACGCAGCAAGGCAGTCTCGCCGAGGATAAGGCCGTCGTTGACTTCTTCGGCAGGCAGGAGTCCCGCCTCACGCAGGCGGAGGCTGACTTGTTCGGCAATGCCGTGACGGACTGCGACCAAGTCCACAGGCCGGATGTCGTACCGACGTGCCTTCTGAAACGCGCGCTGGCCGCGGAGCCGCAACTGCTGCGCCTCGGAGTGTCTCGCTTCGAAGGCGAGTTCATGCACCACGGTGGGGGGCATCACGAACTGATGCGCGGGAACACGGGATTGAATCAGATCGAAAGCTTCTACCACTTCCTCGACATCATCCGCCAATTCGAGCAGGACGTTGGTGTCAACGGCGATGAGCAGGCAGTGGCCGGACTTCGGTTGCATAAAACAGGCGCATACCCTCGTCCATCAACTCACGGCGCTCGGCGTCGGAAAGCGGGTTGCAGCGCGTCCGCAACTGCTCCGCCCGCCGGCTGGCGGCGGTCTTGAGTTCAGCGGACGAACTGGCCTTTTTCGTTTTCATCGAGCCAACCATAGCACGAGTGCCTGGCGGCACGCCATTTCAATTTCTCGCCGCTGCTTTGGGCGTCAATGCAGAGAATCGCACAAAACAAAAGAACGTTGCGTCGCTTCCGTCTTCGCTCCGCTACGCCGCGACAGGGCACGCGGCGATAGTCATCACGCGACGACCCTGCTCACGTTCCTCGGGGCATCGCAGGCGGCTATCTCGCCGCCTGCGCGCCTTAGGGCCGGGGTTACTTCTGACTTTGTGCCGAGTTGTTCAGCGGGCATGTGCCATTGGCGCTGCGCGGGCCGGTTCCATCACGCAATCCATGCCGCCCCTGGCCGGCACCGTTGCCGTTGCCTTGTCCCATCCCGGGCCCCGGACAATTTGTCCGCGAGCCACCGTTGCATTGTCCCATGCCGGGCCCCGGGCAATTTGTCCGCGAGCCGCCGTTGAGGCAGACCCCGCCATTGCTTTGGAGACACGATGCCTGGCGGGCAGCGCGTTCTTCCTGGGACTTGGGCGGGCCGCCGTAACCACGCCCCTGGGAGCCGGGACCATTTTGACCGAACAACTCTGTGCCGGCAACACTCAGGAGCAAACCCGCCGTGACGCATCCAATGATAACTTTGATTTTCATAACTGATCTTTCGTTTGTTAATTATTGTTTCGTTTATCGGATTGGCGCCAATCGTGGCGCCGTTCCATCAGCAATAGACCTCAGAAACATGAACATTCGGCCCTGATGCACATTACAAAATATTTAACTTCTGGGTGGTGGCCGATCTATCCTCCGGGGCTACTTTGAGGGATCTGAGGCGCCGCGTTTGGGCGCGGAGGCCGCCGATTTCCATTCCAGGACTTGCTTGTCAGCCACCAGACGTTCGCGGAGATGTCCGTAGGACAGGTGCTGCACAGGCACCTTGGCATCCAGCGCGAGGGCGGCGACTGTGGCAGCGGATTGACCGAGAATCATGAACACCGGCTCCATGCGGATCGAGCCGTAGGCAATGTGCGTCGCTGACAGGCAGACCGGCACGAGCAGGTTCTCGCATTCAGCCGCCTCGGGCACAATCGAACGATACGAAATGGGATAGGGCGGGAATCCACCGACTTGCACGTCGCCTTCGTTCTCGGCATGTCCGCCTTTGGCGATTCGCTGGCAATTGTGGGAGTCCATCGTATATGCGGCCAGCCCGACTGGATCCTCGGCCGTCACCCGGCCACGGCAATTGCGCTCAGTCATAACGTAATTGGAAACCATCCGACGCGCCTCGCGCACATAGACTTGATGGGGCCAGTGGTCTGTGTCCAAGAACTCGTCCCTGGCAGGGCCCCAGCCCTGCATCTCATCGCGCATGTTCTGGGGCACACGCGGACTGGTGGCGAGGAAATAGACGAAGCCGAGAATGTAATCCTCGTGGGCCTTGCAGATTATCTCGCGAGCGGGGTAGCCAGCTTCCGGGTAAGCATAGTTCGCACCTATGAAATCAGTCGAGAAACCACCGTTGTTATTAATGTCCGTCTTGCCATTGGGCACCCAGATGGGATTCCAGAATGCATTGAGCTGTGGTTTGCGGTCGGCCGCCACGAGAGCTTCGAGGTAGCGCGCAAGCAGCTCGTATCTGGCCGGATCGTAGTTCGCCGGCTTTCTGTGCGGCAGACGGTTGGCGGGAGTCCGCGTGTAGCAAAGACGGTAGTTGTAAGTCTGCACGCACCGATCAGCCTCGCCGGGTTGGCCGCCATCGCCGGATTGAATAAACGGCAGCAAGCCGCTCGCTGGCTCGCCGGGTTTCACGTACGGGTCCACCGGAGCCGTAAACTGATGCTTGGGTGTCACGGCCCGAACCCCGTTGAGCGTCTCGTCGTATTTGGAATTGGCCTCGCGCCCGACGGAATAACTGACCCCGGCCTTCGCCATCAGATCCCCCTCGTAGGTCGCGTCGATGAACATCCGGGCGCGATATACCTTGCCATTCTCCATGACGATTTCGACGATTCGGGCGCCTTCCTTCTTAACGGCGGCAAGGCGTTGCCGAAAATAAACCGGCGCCTTTGCCTCGTTGAGCATTTGGAACAAGATATCTTCCGCCACATGCGGTTCAAAGGTCCACATTGTTGCGTCGGACGAACTCAATTCGTTGAGAGCCGGGCGGCCGCCGCGTGGTCCAAAGTAATCCTCGCGCTTCTCGAACTGCCACGCATCATCCTTCGCATAATGCTGTGCAACACGGTGGTAGAACTCGCGTCCGATGCCGCCGATGGCTGCCTTGTTGCCGATGTCCGTGGCGCCGAGGCCCCCGGAAGTCATCCCGCCAAGATGATCGCCCGACTCGGCAAGCAACGCGGTCTTGCCCATGCGCGTCGCTTGCACCGCCGCCACCACTCCGCCAGCCGTGCCTCCGTAAACGCATACATCGGCTTCGATGACTTCGCTCGCAACCATCGAGTTTTGTGCGGAAAGACCGTTTGTCGAGACTGTGACCAATGCGCTAAAGAGGCTTAACCACCCGACATGACAAAATAGCCGGGAAGCCAATGGGTTCCCGGCAGCGCCGCGCGCGGCACGCAACAAGCTTAGCAGTTTGGTCCGAAAGAATGCAGTTTTCACGTCATCAACCCTCAGCGTTCATTTGTTTCGGCGCACTTACGGACGCTTGCTTCTCTTTGAGTATCCGAAAGTTGCCTTCCTCGCAACACGCAACAAAGCTTTCCGTGACCGATTTCAACTTCTCCCAGCGGCCCCGGATTTGTTCGGACTCCTTCTGGGTGATTTGATTGTCTGTGGCGGCGGCGGCGACAACTGCCAGCAAATCCGCAAATTCCTGCACGATTTCATTGGTCGCGGGAATCAGGTAAGAAGGGTGCGGCTTGTTGATTTTCGGGTTCAGGATGAAAAAGCCCCCGGAACGCTGGCAGATCCACTGGACAATCCGGCAGTCGTTGGTACAGCGCAGAAGCGCCTCGATGCGATCGAGCGGGTTGGTGCTGCCGCTGCCGGCGGTGGCATCGGCCGGCTCCGCCCACTTGTAAATCATCGAGAGCGAGAGGCCCAAGCTCGCAGCCACCTGCTTGGGACTACACTGCTGGAACACCTCCCGCAGAACTTCATGTGATTGCATAGCGCAACATTGAGAAGCGCAGGCCTCTTTGGCAAGACAGAAGAGCGCCATCGAGTGATACTCGTGGACTTGATGCGGAAGGCGGCAGGCAATGATTGCGCCGAAGCTGCAAATTGTCAGATTTATTTGTCATTGCATTCGACGCGGACTATGGCATAATCTTGTCTCAGTTGCCGGAGCGTAGCTCAGCCTGGTAGAGCACTTGGTTTGGGACCAAGACGCCGCAGGTTCAAATCCTGTCGCTCCGACCACTCTTCTCTTAGGAAATTTCGGTTTTTATTCAACTGCTGACACTTTGCTGCCATCATCGGCAGCATGAGTGTTACACCTGCTGTCAGCAAACAAAATGGGCTTGGGGAGAGCGCCGAATCAACCGTTACCAACAATAACAGCACGGAAATTGCCGTGGCGGATGGTGCAACGGCGGGAGCAGTTCCTGGATTTGACCGTTGCGGTCAACCAGGCGCGCCAGAGCCGCGCAGCGGTCAGAGGTCTGAAGTCAGAGGGCGGCGGGTGTCGGGCAGGCGGCGTCCCCTGCGCCGAGCGTCAGCAGACCCGGCAAAAGGCTCTTGGGTGGTTCATTTATAATGTCTCAGAGCGCCGGGTTGGGCCAACTCCGTAAGAGCGACATGAATGGCCTTTTGCATCTCTCACAGGAGACAACAGAGTCAACAGAGTTGACCCTGCCACAACCTTTGAACAGGGAAGACGGGAAGACAGGGTGCCGTTGAACCTTGAACCTTGAACCTTGAACCGTTGAACCTTGAACCGTTGAACCTTGAACCGTTG
>JBAXTC010000376.1:0-7469 GCA_037130375.1 Verrucomicrobiota bacterium
ACGTCCGGCGGACAAGAATGTCCGCGCTCCGATATCCATATTGTCCGCTTTCGGCAGACTACCACGTCCGGCGGACAAGAATGTCCGCGCTCCGATATCCATATTGTCCGCTTTCGGCAGACTACCACGTCCGGCGGACAAGAATGTCCGCGCTCCGATATCCATATTGTCCGCTTTCGGCAGACTACCACGTCCGGCGGACAAGAATGTCCGCGCTCCGATATCCATATTGTCCGCTTTCGGCAGACTACCACGTCCGGCGGACAAGAATGTCCGCGCTCCGATATCCATATTGTCCGCTTTCGGCAGACTACCACGTCCGGCGGACAAGAATGTCCGCGCTCCGATATCCATATTGTCCGCTTTCGGCGAGCTGCCACGTCCGGCGGACAAGATTGTCCGCGCTCCGATATCCATATTGTCCGCTTTCGGCAGGCTACCACGTCCGGCGGACAAGAATGTCCGCGCTCCGATCCCCATAAATGACCGGTTACGCGAGAATGCGAGGTTCGAGGGAGCGCTTTCATCAGTAATCCAGGAAGTAATCAATGCCTCCGTTGTTCACGACGCCAGTGATCGTGATGCCTTTGCAGGCTCGGACGCAGAAGGGGCATACGCCCACCTTGCCGCACACATTGGCACTGCCGCCCATGACCAACTCGAAAACCGGGGGGATGGACGGGGGAAGGGTTTCTTTGAGCGAGGAAAACGACGCCCAGTCCATACGGCCGCTGATCAGGCAGAGCAAGGAAACGTCCATCGCCATTTTTTGGCGCATCCCGACCTTATGGCTCCCGGCACCCCCTTCATAAAAGAGTGCCGAGGACAAGTTGACGTCAATATCCAGCATACAACTCGATGTGCGGAAGATGATTTCCGAAAGGGACAGGCCGCCGCCATAGGCGACATAGACGCCCTGAAATTCCGCCGGGTTGCCGAGCACCTGGCCGCATTCCGGGTCCACCAGTTTGAGCGGGGCCAGCGAGCAAGTTTTGCCGACAAACACCCCGGCCTGCAAGTCCACCGGGATGCCCAGAATGTTGATCGAGCCGGCGGCCTTGGCGGCGAAGTAATTCTCCATGGCGCCGATCGCCAGCGTGGCGCCCAGTTCATCCACGCTGCAACCCTTAAACCCGATCTGACCCTTGATGTCCAGCATGCCGCCCACGCCCAGCACCTTGCCATTTTGTTGGGTCCATTTGGCTTCGAGCGTGATGGTGAGCGGCTTGCCCGGCTCAGAAATGCCCGTCCAATCCAGCGGCACGTCCACCGCCCCAATTTTGATCTCCGCCGCCGCATCCCCCGCCGGGATGCAATCCAGCGGCGTGGTCGTCGAGTCCAATTCCGTGATTTCCATGTAGGCGTTGAAAGTGATCTGGTCGGGCAGCGACATCTGCACCTTGGCGTCGAGGCGGATCTTCTTGAGCGCGTCGCCGTTAAAAGTGGGCGCTCCGCGAATCTGCGCCGCCGCCAGACTGCTGCTCGGGCCTTTCAGAGTCTCGGGAATGAGGTCACCCGCCACTCCGGCCAGTTGCGCGGACAAGCCCTCCCGGATCGCCTGGTTGATCTGCTGGAACAGTGTGTCCATGAGTTGCGTCAGCAACGCGTCGTCCTCATAGACGAATTGCTTGATGGTCTGCTGATACCCTGCTGACAGCGGCGAACCCAGAAAAGCCAGAATAAGCCGCTCGCGAATGGCAGCCTGGGCGGCGACCGGATCGGCGGTGAAATAATCGCCCGCCGCCGTCACCGCGGTCGAGAGATAGTTTGACATGCCCACGCCGGCCAGTTGCACGTACTGGTTGCGGGCAGCGGTATTGCCGGTCACCGCGCCCAACGCCTGGTTGAACTGGCCGCCCGCGCCCAGTTGCGACTGCAACTCGTTAAACTGCGCCTGAACCTCGCGCAGCCGGCTTTCAACCGCAGCCAGCGTCGGCTCCAAGTCCTTCACCAAATCGTTGGCGGCGCTTTCGCCGATGTCGCCGACGATACCCATGAGTTGCCCCTGGTCGTGCGCGATCTGTTGCAGGATAAAGCGAACAACATGCCGGCCGCTGGCATCTTTTCCCAAAACGCGGATGAACTGGCCAAGCGTGCGGTTCACGTCCGTCAGCGCCTGGTTCAACTGGCCGGCCACACCACCGTTGATGTTCTGGAGTGTGCTGGGGCTCTGCAGGCCCGAGCTGGAAACCGTCAGCGAAGCGATGCTGCTCCGAAAAGCGGCCGGGGCCGTCGCGAGTTGGTTGCTCAACGTGGTGTAGAGATTCGCCGCCGGCGTCTGGAGCGCGGTATCGAGCGCCGGGCGGAGCAGATCGTCCATCTGGTCCCGCAAGAGGCGCTGCAAACCGCGGAAGCCGGCAACGTCGAGCACGGTACCCGGCAACCCCTGTTGCACCGCGGCGGAGAGCGAGTTGAGCGGAAGGTTGATCTCGTCCACCGCGTCGTTGGCCAGGTCCAGCAGCTTGAGACGCGGCAGATTCAGCGCGATATCCTGCGCGAAATCGAGGTCCACCTTGCCGGGCGTCAGCGCCTTCAAACGGCTGTCCACGTCAATCATCGGCAAATACACCGGCGCGGGTTCGGATGAAGAAAACTCGCGCAGCACCGGGTTCCATTGCAGCGAATAATCGAACTTCGCCACCTCGATCCAGTCGCGCTGGGCGCGGGGGCGATAACGAGCGGATGGCATGGAGCTGTAATCCGTCACCCGGCGGTAATCCGTCACTTTGATACCCGCCGGGAAACCGCGCTGCGAGGTGTCGAACTTCGCCATGTTGAAAAAGTTGTTCCCGCTGCCGCCCTTCCAGCCGTTGTCCGCGCCACCCAGATCGGGGGAAGGCCAGCCGCCCATGATGAAAACTTTGGCGCTGTTGTTGGCGATGCCGGTCGGCTCGACGTGCAGATGGGTCTTGGAGTTGACGAAGAACGGGAACTTGATTCGCCCGGCGAGATTGAAGAAACCCGCCTCGGGACGGTCTGCCCCTTCGTCCCAGTTGTTGAAGTAGCCTTCGCTGGCGGTCGAGAACTTGTAGTAGCCGCCTCCTGAACCTTGCAAAGAAATCTCCGCCGGCACCGGAAAGCGCGAATCCACACCCTGCACCCCCGTATCTGCCGTGACCAGGTTGCCGTTCGACTGAAAGCCGAGCAGCGCGTGGAACGCTTGGGGAATGAGCGGCAGCTTCGTTTCCACGCCCAGCACCAGAAAGCGATTGCTGAGACTGCACGGATCGTTGGCCGTCGGTCGGAATTCAACCGTTTGCGGAGTGATCATCGTGTTCCAGTAACGCATCGTCTTGGGACCGCTCGATGCCGGAACCCTCGCCGACCCAAGCGCGCCGCGGCACAGGAACTTCATCTCGGCGAACTCCTGCGTGAAACCCGACGGGTAGGGCAGCACCAGGCTGCCGTCGGTGAGCGACTGCCAGTTCTCGCTGTCGAGATACGATAGCCGGTAGCCGGAGAAGGTGAACGCGTAACCGTAGAGCGTCAGGTTGCTCGGGAAAACGGCGGCTTGGTGGATGCCGCTCACTCCGCCGAACCGGGCGTAGTATTTGGCCTCCGGAATGAGTGGATACCAGTCGGTGGTCTGGCCGGCGATAATGCTGCGACCCTGGGCCGGCCCGCGGAAATTCACGCCGGCGTAATTGGCGAAGCCGTCGTAGTAAGACAACATGCCCGGCCGCTCGACGTAGGCCCGGTCCGTGGCGTCGCCGAAGCCGCTGAACAAAATCACCACCGGCCGCAACGCATCCGCCAGCCCGGTCTGGTCGCCGCGCAGAAACGTGCCGGGCATCTGAAACCAACCGGCTCCAACGTCCGAGGTGCGTTGGGCGAAGTCACTGCCCCCTATCGAACCCCAGGTGAGGTTCTGCGCCGGCACCTCGCCGCTGGCCAACAATCCCCCGTCCGGCGTGAACCACAACTGATTTGCCTGATTTGCGTTCGCGGTGAACAACAACTCCGCCGGACCGGCGAGGCTGGCGCTGCAATTGGTGTCCGCGCAATCACGGTTATAGGAGACCCGCACCGGTCCCGCCAAATTGAGAAAACTGGCCGTGGTGTCCACCAAGTCGTTGCTGATGACCAGGAGTCCGCCCAAGGAGGGAATGCTCTCGTGAAGGCTCGGACTGATGTAGGGGAAATGCGGATGCAATTCGGCGGCGGGCAAAACCACGGACATCGAGAGCAGCGCCATGCCGTTGGTGTCGGCCCTCACCACCACCGGGCCTGGGCCAGGCGAGGCGCTGGCGTAATAACCGTCGTTCGATATGCGGTACGCAGCGTTGGTGTCCACCAGGCTCGCCTGGTTCGCCGCCAGCAACGCGTCTTCCTCCTGATGCACATAGACCAGACCCGAAGGATTGGGAATGACAATGGTGCCGTCGGCGACATGCCATTCGATGGAAGGGGCGCAAATCCAGAAGGGTTTGGTTTCATCGACAGCGTACAGTGAGTAGGGAGCGGGAGGATACAGGGTCGGGATGCCGGTCGGCACGAGCGAGACTGGATCGAACGGAACACTCGGAAAATCCCATTGCGCGTAGGTGATGCGGTTGCTGGTGGTGCTGATGCCGAGGCTGAACCCAATCGGCAGATTCAGCGTGACCCCGCCGCGAATACCGCTGTCGCTCAGAGTCAGGCTGGCCCGCGAAAAAGAAATGTTCTGTGCGGAATCGGTGTCGGGAACAACGGAGCCTGAAAGCGTGACGGCCGTGCCGGCGAAGGTCCGCGCGTCGCCATTGGGGAACAAAATGACATTGAGCAGCGTGCCGATGCCGTAAATGTGATCCGGTTTCGAGGCCAGGAAACCGGAGTAATTGGTCACGCCCAACACCGTATCGATCCCGCCGGCGTCCAACGCGCCCGGCGTCGGACTGTTCGCGATGGCGGTGAAGCGCGTCAGGATGGAGCCGAAGAAAAGATTGCCGTTGAAGTGCAGCAGCCGCGACGGAGCCAGGCTCGTGGTCTCGCCGGTTACCGGCCCCCCTCCGTTCAGGCTGTATAGCTCGGTCACGCCGAGTTGAAACGTGTTGCTCACCGAATCGAGCTGCGTGCCGGGTTGAGGCTCGATATTGACCGCCGGGGAGAGCGTCACACCGCCGGCTGCCGGTTGCGGCGCGGCGGCGTTGTAGGCCGGCAAGCTGACCGCGAATTGCAACGAGTTGGTTGTCAGCGGCACGAGGCCGCCGGCCACCATGTCTTGAAGCGCGCTCTGAAGCGTCACCGTGACATTACTGCTGTCGCCCCCGGGCGCGCCGAAGTCGTCCAACCGCCGCACCCAGCACGGAGCGCTGGCCACAAAGGCGCGCTGCGTCGGAATCGTTTGCACCGCAAACTGCCGGGTCCATTGCAAGGAACCTACGGTGGTGTGAATGGCTGACGTGCCGTCGCCCAGTAACGCGGTCGAGCCGGTCCAAATTGGCCCATTCACAAACGTGCCGGTATGCCCACGGCCAGTGGCGTCAGCCGTGCTCGTGCCCGACCCTTCGTCGAGGTGCCAGCAGGCGACCAACCCGGTTTCGGAGCCGGCCAGCCGAAGGTTTTTGAACGATTGAACTTCGGCGGCCGCCAGCGCGCGGTTCCACACCGTGACTTCATCAATGTCGCCAAGAAAACGAGCGGCGTACTGATCGTACCTGCCGATTTGCAGCGGCGTAGTGGAAGAGGATCCACCGGCGTCACCGGGCCAGGCGCTTTGCCCGACCACGTTGCCGTCCAGAAAGAGTTTTCCGCCGGAACCATCCACCACCAACGCGACATGGTGCCAGAAGCCATCCGCCACGGAAGCCGCCGAAGTGGCGTCAATGGCTCTATTGGCATAGTTCCCATTGATATAAAAAAAACCGCGCAAATGCCCGTCCTGCAAACCGAGGGACCAGCCATTCGCCGTGGCGTCCACGTATTTGCTCACGATTCCCTGGTATGTCCCTGGCGGGACAGTTGCCGCATTGGCCGTCCGTAACCATGCCGTCGTCGTGAACGGATATGAGTTCAGATCGTTGGCATGGGCCACCTGCACGTAGCCATTGATACCGTCAAGTTTAAGAGCGTTGCTCGACACCTGGTTGAATACCAGCGGTGCGGTGGAAGTCACCCACGCCGGACTGTTCAACAGCATTCCCGTGTATCCGTTGCCGGTCGCATCGCCAGCCAAAGTTCCGCCGTTTTCATCGAAGTGCCAGAGCGCCACCAGACCATCTTCATTGCCGTTGAGGTGCCGGTGTTTGAGGTAATTGATTTCGGCGATACCCAGCGAACGATTCCACACCGTGACCTCATCAATGTCCCCCAGAAAACGGTTGGGGTAATAGGAATACCAGCCGATTTCAAGCGGGTCGGTGCTCGTCTGCGGCCCGGGGAAAGGAGGATTCCAGGCGCTCGAACCCACATCGAGGCCGTCCAGATAAAGCTTTTCGCCAGAGTCATCTATCACCAGCGCAGCCTGGTGCCAAAACCCGTCCGTCACCGAGACTGACGAGGTTGCGTCCAGCGTCGCCGTCACCCAACCGACTATCCAATTGACGTAGAACCGTCGGATGTGGAATCCCCGCAAATGGCCGTTTTCCACCACCAACCCCCAGCCGTTGCCGCTGCTTCCGGTGTATTTGCTCACAATTCCTTGCCCCGCCGCCGCGCCATTGGTGGTCCGGAACCACGCCGTTGCCGTCAACGGATATGCGTTAAGATTCGTGTTATGCGCCACTTGCACATAGCCGTTGACGCCGTCAAACCGCAAAGCCGAGCCGGGCTCTGCCGACACTCTGCAAGCAAGAAGGATGCAGCCCATAACGGCTGCCCAAAACCCGCCCGCCCTCAACAAAGTTGGAGCTATCACAAACAATAAGATTCGATTTCTGACCGAACGCCCTCAGAGGAGTGGAGGAACCCGGTCCAACCCCGAGAGCAGATTAACGAAATAACACGTTGATTGCAGTAAGTCCAATTTTTAATATGTATATTGTTGGCTAATGCATGGCGAATTCAAGATCCTACAGAATTGTAGCCGCCGACGGGAGTCGGCGCACTGTGACCGCCAGGGATCGCACCTATTTGACGGCCCAACGCGCCAAACAATGGAAAGAAGTCGAACTCGTTAAACTGGATGGCGCAGCGTCGAACCTCCACAAAACACCCCGAGGGCGGCGGAGGTTCACCAATGGTGAAGGATGAAGTATGAAGTATGAAGTATGAAGTATGAATCCAGAAAGGGGACTTGGGCTGGCAAGAGCACGCGCTAAGGGGAGGGGGAAAACCCAGGCTGAAAGCTTGCCGGAAGCTATGAGCGTGTCGCGCGCCGCGGCATCGGTGCGGAGGTTTTCCGTCCTTGATCAAAGCTCACTGCTGCCCAATCATGGGGCCGTCATGACATGGGCGGAGTTCAAGCAAAAATGGTCGCGCTACCAAGGCAAGGAAGCCTGCGACTTCACCAACGACCACATCGACCGCCCGGAGAACCTGCGGAATCTCCG
>JBAXTC010000377.1:0-7463 GCA_037130375.1 Verrucomicrobiota bacterium
CATTGGAGGTTCGCTTGATCCCGAGCCGGATACGGAAAGTCCTTTCTACGATGGCGGTGTGCCAGGTCCGTGCCCTGCTGATGGGGGGACAGGCTTGCGTGTTCTACGGCGCAGCCGAGTTTAGCCGCGATACCGACCTGCTGATCTTGGCTGACGCCGGCAACCTTCAATGTCTGGAGGGTGCGTTACGGCAGTTGCAGGCCGACTGCATAGCGGTGCCTTCCTTGACCGCCGAGTATCTTGAGCGCGGCCACGCAGTCCATTTTCGTTGTCATCACCCGGAAGCGCTGAACATGCGAGTGGACTTGATGGCAAAGCTGCGGGGCGTGGAGCCGTTTTCCGCGCTGTGGCACAGGCGCACGACCTTGACTGACCAAGAGGGCGTGACCTACGAACTGCTCTCGATGCCTGACCTTGTGCAAGCCAAGAAAACCCAGCGCAGCAAGGATTGGCCGATGCTCCAACGCCTGCTCGAGGCTTACTATTTGCGGCATCGCGACGATCCGACTGGAGAAGAGCAACGTTTTTGCCTTCGTGAGTTGCGCACCCCGGAATTGCTGGTCGAGGCCGCCCAAGCCTGGGTGGAGGCATCGCGCCAGGCGGCCTCGGACCGACCTTTGCTCGCCCTGGCAAGACCCGGCGCGCTCGCCGAACTGCGGGCGGCGTTGGCAGCGGAGGAGATGGCTGAGCGCGAGCGTGACCGACTCTATTGGCATCCGCTTAAGGTCGAGCTCGAACAACTGCGTCACGCGGCATCCAGACAATCACGAAGGAATCCCGATGAATAGTTCAACGAGCCGAGGTCGAGTTTCAGCATTGAGTTTCACACCTCGCGCATCGCGCATTGCCTTTCGCGCCTTCTTCGCGCGTTAACTCATGCCTGACGCCCTCCTCACTCCCGAATTGCTGCGTCGCCTTGAGCAATTCCAACTGCTTGCGACCCGTCGCGCCAAGAGTTCGTCCAAAGGTGAGCGACGCAGCCGCGCCCGCGGTCAGTCGGTTGAATTTGCCGATTACCGCACCTATGTCCACGGCGATGACTTCCGCTATCTCGATTGGAATCTTTATGGCCGGCTGGAGCGGCTGTTTCTCAAACTCTACGAGGAAGAGCGTGAGTTGCCGGTGAGGATATTTCTGGATGCCAGCCAGTCCATGACCTTCGGCGAGCCGCCCAAGTTTCATTTCGCCCGGCAGGTCGCCGCCGCCATCGGCTATGTTGCCCTCTCCGGCTTCGACCGCGTCAGCGTCATCCCCTTTCCCGATGTCGCCAATGGCCTCGAGACGGACCAGGCAACACGCACCATGGAGATGGCGGCGCGAGGCGCGCTTCGGTCCGTTCGCGGCAAGAAATCCGCCATCCAGTTTTTCCGGAATCTGGGATCTCTTACCGCCAGCGGCGCCGCCAATCTCAACGAAGCCCTGCGCCGCGGCGCGCTCGAAGCGCGCCAGGCGGGCGTGGCCGTCGTGCTAAGCGATTTCCTCGATCCGGCGGGTTATGAGTCCGGGCTGACCGCGCTGGTTGGACGCGGTTTCCAGGTGGACCTTGTGCAAATCCTTGCTCCGGATGAGGTCTCCCCGACGACCTTTGGCGACCTGCGGCTTATCGATTCCGAAACCGGGGGTCAGCAGGAGGTGACGTTCGGCCGCTACCGCATGAAGGCCTATCAACGAACCGTGCAGAATTTCCTGCAGCGGTTGCGTGAATTCTGCAAGAGCCGCGGCATCAACTTTTTCTCCACCAGCTCGAACACTGATTTGCAGGAGTTGCTGCTCAAACAACTGCGCCAGGCGGAGGTGTGGGGCTAGATGCACTTCTTGGCCCCACTCGCCTTCGCCTTCGCCGCCGCCATCCCGGTGGTGATCGCGTTCTACCTGCTCAAGCGCAAGCGGGTGGTGAAGCTGGTTTCCAGCACACTGCTCTGGCAGAAATTTCTCGCTGAAACCCAGGCCAGCGCGCCATTCCAAAAGCTCCGCAAGAACTGGCTGCTGATCCTGCAAATTCTCTTGCTGACGCTGATCGTGTTCGCGCTGGCCAGACCTTATTTCGCAACGAAAGCCATGCCGGCCCAGTTGCGGGTCGTTATCCTCGATGCTTCAGCTTCAATGCAGGCCACAGATGAAACGCCTTCGCGGTTCGAGAAAGCGCGCACTGAAGCTCTGAAATGGGTGGATAGTCTGGCCGGCAACGACCAGATGGTCATCCTCCAGGCCGGCGCCAATACCGAGGTCAAACAATCCGCCTCGACCCAGAAAGCGGCTTTGCGGCGCGCGCTGCAGGCGTGCGTCTGCTCCGATGGCCCGACCCGGCTCGTCCCGGCACTGAAGATGGCGGAGTCACTGGTGCGCGATCTCGACCCCAAGACCAACCCGGAGATACACCTGTTCAGCGACGGCGCGGTCCCGGAGCTGAACGAGTTCGAGAACAAGGCCCTGCCCCTTGTTTTTCATCGTGTCGGCAAGGACGCGAACAACCTCGGCATCACCGCGCTCGACGTTCGCTCCAATCCCGAGGACGGCCGACAGCGGGCCGTCTATGCCAGTGTGGCCAACTTCTCGACCAACAGCCAGCAGACGGACTTGGAGCTGTTGCTCGATGACCGTTTGCTCGAAACGCGTCCGATTACCATCCATGCGGGTGAAACCTCGCCCCAGGTCTTTCTGGCGGCCCAACCGCGGGACGGTGTCTTCACTGTCCACCTGACCGTCAAAGATGATCTGTCGGTCGATAACCAGGCTTCCATCGTCAGTCTCCTGCCCAAACCGGTGAAGGTGTTGCTGGTCTCCCAAGGAAACCGGCTCCTCGAGCGGGCCTTGCGCGCGGCCCCCAATGTCGAGCTGGCTGCCACTACGGATTTGACGGATCCCGCAGCCGGCTTCGACTTTGTGGTGCTCGACGATGTCACACCAACGATTTGGCCGAAAGGCAACGTGCTCGCTATTCATGTCGTGAACACCAACTGGTTCCAGGGCGTGACACGCGTAGAAGCGCCGGCGATCGTGGACTGGAAATCCGCTCATCCGCTTCTGCGTTATGCCGGTTTCGATAACGTGCAGGTGATGCAAAGCCTGACCGCCAGGACTCCCACATGGGCGGCTACGCTGGTGGAGGCACCGCAGGCACCGCTGATTTTCGCCGGCGAGCTGGGACGGCAGCGCATCATCTGGATTGGATTCGACACCCTCGAGAGCAACTGGCCGTTGCGCGTGTCCTACCCCATTTTTATCGCCAACGCAGTCGATTGGCTGAACCCTGCCAACTCGCGCAGTGGTCAACTGCTGGTGAAATCCGGGGACCCGTTCCGCCTGGCCCTCACAGAACCGACCACCAGTGCCCAAGTCACGCTCCCCGGCGGCACGGCTAAACCGCTGACCCTCGATCCGAATGCCAGCGAACTGGTTTTCGGTGACACGCTCAAGCAAGGCACCTACCGGCTGCGCCTCGGGACGAATGAAACGGTCTTTTGCGTGAACCTGCTCGACATGGCCGAGAGTAACATCAAACCGCACGAGGCAATGCAACTGGGCAAGTACACGAAAGTGACTGCCACGACCAGGCAACGCGCCAACATGGAACTATGGCGCACCATAGCCACGCTCGGTCTCCTGGTGCTGCTGGTTGAGTGGTGGTATTACCATCGGAGGACCGTATGAGAACGTGCTGCGACGCGGCTCGGAAGCACCCAGGCTCTCTCGTTTCAGGAGGCAGGAAATGAGCGGCGTGCCTCCACTCCCCCCCAAAGACCGCAACTGGCCGAAGGATGAGTTTGGCCGAAGCGAAGTCATCGCGCAGTTCTGGTGGGTGCTGCCGTTATTGGCTGGCATTGTTGCCGCACTGCTGCTTCCAGCGGTTGACGGCGGGTGCGGTTTTTCAGGCAAACGGCATCAAGTGGTCGCCTACTGCGCCCAGGACCAGGACTACGCCGAGCCGATTCTGCGCGAATTCACCAGGCAAACCGGAGTCAAAGCGCCCGCGGTTTACGACAGCGAAGCAGTGAAGACGGTTGGCCTTGCCAACCGCCTGCTCGCCGAGCGTCCGCATCCGCAATGCGACGTATTCTGGGGCAATGAAGAGCTCCGCACGCGCCAACTGGCAGCACAAAATGTCTTCCGTGAGACCAATGGCTGGGCCGCGTTTGGCTATCGCAGCCGCCGAATCGTGATCAATACCAACCGGCTTTCGCTCGCGTCCGCGCCGCACTCTTTGCTCGATCTGACGAATAAAACCTGGCGCGGCAAAGGGGCGCTGGCCTATCCGCAGTTTGGCACGACGGCGACGCATTTTCAGGCTCTGCGTCAACATTGGGGCGACACGCTCTGGGAAGCCTGGTGCCGGGCGTTGGCTGCCAATGAACCGTTCCTGGTGGACGGCAACTCGGTGGTTGTCAAGACGGTCGGCCGCGGTGATGCCTGGATCGGTCTGACCGATTCAGATGACATCGCTGCCGGGCAACAGGAGGGCTTGCCCATCATGCCGTTGCCGATGACTGAAGAAACGCTTTTGATTCCAAACACCGTGGGGGTGGCGCGCGGGGCGCCGCATCCGGCAGCGGCGCAACGGTTGTTTGCATACCTCCAACAGCCCGGCGTGGTGCGGCAGTTAGTGGCGGCAGACGCGTTGGAGGGGGCCTCCGCCAGTGAAGTCTCTGTTCCCACGCTCCAAGTGAGTTGGGATGCCTTGCTGCGCGATCTCCAAGGCACGACAACCCGGCTCAACCAAATCTTCCTGCGATGAACTGGCTGCTGCTCAAAAACAGTCTGCTGGTCAGCGGCCTGACAACTCTGTTGGCGGAGGGCCTTGGTTTTCTCGCCGCGCTCTGGCTGGCAGGTTTGGCGCCGCGCTGGCGCAGTTGCGTCCTCGCTCTGGCCGTTACCGCTTTGGCGCTCCCTCCTTTCCTGGTCACCAACTGCTGGCTCCAGTTCCTGGGTTCTGCCGGGGTCTGGCGCAGTTGGTTGCCGCTGAACATCATCTCGCTGGGCGGCACCGTTTGGATTCTGGCCCTGCTCCTTTGGCCTATCCCCCTGCTGGCGGTCTTGAGTGCCTGGCACCGGCTCGAACCCGCCCAACTCGAAAGCGACACTGCGGTGACTGGCTGGACGCTGATTTGCGGCCTGCTGCTGCCGCTGGCCCGAAGCGCGCTGGCGCTGGCCGCCGTGCTCGTATTCGTCCTCAGTCTCAACAATTTCGCCGTCCCCGCCATCCTCCAGGTGAAAGTGTTTCCCGCGGAAATGTGGGTGCGCTTCAATACCACCTTCGACACTCTGGGCGCGCTCCGGTCGAGTTGGCCGCTCGTGCTCGGTCCGTTGCTCCTGCTGCTCTACTTTACCCGGCGCGAAGTCCCCTGGCCGCACATGGAAACAGCGGTCTCACCAAAACGCTTCCGCCGGCAACTCGGCCCCATCTGGTTCTACTCCGCCGGCCTATGCACGCTCCTGCTCTGCTTGCTCTCGGTAGGTCTGCCCATCTTTCAACTCCTTTCGGTCAAACGTACCTGGACGGAACTGCCCGGCGCGCTGGCGGCCGGGCAGGGGGCGATCTGGAATTCAATTTGGTTTGCCGCCGTCTCCGCCACTGTGGTCGTTGCGCTCGGTTTGACCGCTGGGGCGCGGAGCATCGGGCTGCGCCTGGGTTGCTCGCCATTTAACTCATTCATCTCATTCTTGGGCTGGCTCGCGTGGCTCCCGTTCCTCCTGCCGGGGGTCTTTCTTGGCATTGGCCTGATCGTGGCACTAAACCGCTCTTGGTTTTCACTCTTCTATCAGAGCGCAGGCGTTGTCATTCTGGCGCTGGTAATCCGGTACTTGGCGCCCGGCTGGAATACCGTCTTGCATGCCATGCGGACCGCCGACCGCGATCTGACGGACGCCGCCACGCTGAGCGGCGCGACGCGATGGCAAATGCTCCGCTACGTTCATTGGCCACAGATCGCCCCACAGGTTGCCGCCGCCTGGTATATCGTATTTCTACTTTGCCTCTGGGACGTGGAATCGATGATTCTCGTGGTGCCGCCCGGTGGCGAGACCCTGGCGCTTCGGGTGTTCAACTTGCTGCATTATGGCCATAACGCCCAGGTAAATGCGCTTTGCCTCGCGCTGTTGGTGCTGGCCGTCAGTCCGCTGGCGTTATGGAAAATGTGGCGCGCGCTGCGGAGCATGTGTTGCGTTTCCGCTCAACACGTAACACGAAGTCTGGTGGTGCTCGCTGGCTCCGTCACGCTTATCGCCGGCTGCGCCCCCAATCCGCTCTCGAACCAGGCGCAGCTTCAAAGCCAGCTCTTCAGCCGCGTGCAGGTCATCGGCTCGCGCGGTGTGGGTGTCGGCGAACTCAACAAGCCCCGCTCAGTCGCTGTGGACGCGCAGGACAACCTTTACGTGGTGGATATGACCGGCCGGGTGCAAAAGTTCTCATCGAACGGCGTCTTTCAGCTCTCCTGGCAGATGCCGCAAACCGATCTCGGCAAACCGAAGGGCATGGGCCATGATCGGGATGGCAATATCGTTGTGGTCGAGCCTCATTATCAACGCGTGAACTTCTTTTCGCCCGCGGGCAAGTTGGTTGACCAATGGGGCAAACGCGGCACCAACGCCGGCGAGTTCATGTTGCCGCGTGCCGTGGCCGTGAACTCGCGCGCCGAAGTCTTAGTCAGTGAATACGGCACAGTCGAGCGCGTCCAGCGGTTCAGTGGGGACCGCAGCACGACTGTCCCGAGCCACAGCAGCCTCCTCTCGCCTCAACTCCTGGATAGTTTCGGCCGTCCGGGCAATGCGCCGGGCGAATTCAACCGGCCAGAGGGCCTGTGTGTGGACGTGCTGGATCGAGTCTATGTTGCCGACTCGTGCAATCATCGCATCCAGGTCTTCTCGAAGGACGGAAAATTCATTCGCGCCCACGGTAAGGCGGGCACGGGTAAGGGCGAGTTGAGTTATCCCTACGACATCTGCGTCGATAAGGCCGGCCGCCAGTACGTCTGCGAGTTCGGCAACAGCCGCATCCAGATATTCGACGCGAACGACCAGTCGATTGAAATCATTGGCGGCCCGGGCGCGGAACCAGGCAAATTCAGCAACCCCTGGGGTGTGGCGCTCGACTCGGCTGGGAATCTTTACGTGGCCGACTCGCAAAATCACCGGGTGCAGAAACTGATTCGGAAATGAGCTTCCAGTTCACTCATCCCTATTACCTGCTGCTGCTGGCTCCCGCGATGGCCTGGGTGCTCTGGTTCGCATGGAAGAGCGACGTCCAGGTCAGCCCCTGGCGGCGCTGGACGGCATTGGGCATTCGCACGGTTGTGCTGACCGCGCTGGTGTTTGCTATCGCCGGCCTGCAATGGAAGCGGCCGATGGAAGGGATGAACGTCTTCTTCGCCCTGGATCGCTCCGACAGTGTCCCGTCACCGCAGCAAGATGCCGCGAAGCAATACGTCAACAAAATCTCCCGGCAAAAGAAGAATGCCGACAAGGCGGGC
>JBAXTC010000378.1:0-7451 GCA_037130375.1 Verrucomicrobiota bacterium
CAGTTGGCTCGCCCAAGGCGTGCCTTTCCCCGGCACCGGCGGTCTGCTGTCCACCAGCCTCCCGATCGGCCCGGAGCCGAACCAGTTCTTCCGGCTGCAAATTCAGAACTGATCATCGGCTCAGCCACGGTCGAGCACGGTCTGATTTCGGTCAGAAGTTCAATAAGTTTATGAAATCATTACTGCTCATCCTCGTATCCGGGCTGTGTGCGACACGACTTCTCGCCCAGCCCACCATCACCAACCAGCCCAGCAGTCAGGTTGCGCTGGCCGGTGGCACGGTGGCGTTCAGCGTGGCGGCTTCGGGCGTCGGGCCGTTCACGTATCAGTGGCAATTCAGGGGCACCAACCTGCCCGCCAGTCTTATAACCAGTGTGGCGGGCGGCGGATCGGGCGACGGCGGCGCCGCCACCAATGCCATCGTGTATCGGCCCTATGCGGTGGCGGTGGACGGTGCGGGCAATCTCTTTATCGTGGAGAATGGCAACAACCGCATCCGCAAGGTGGACGCCAATGGCGTCATCACGACGGTGGCGGGCACCGGCACTCAAGGCTATTCCGGCGACGGCGGCCCGGCGACCAATGCGGCCTTATCTTCTCCCGATAGCCTGGCCCTTGATAGCACCGGCAATTTGTTCATCACCGACTACGGCAACCATCGCATCCGGCGAATAGGCACCAACGGCATCATCACCACGGTCGTCGGCAAGGGGACGTCCACTTACTCGGGGGACGGCGGCGCGGCGACCAATGCCGGGGTGCCTTATCCTGTTGACGTGGCGGTGGACGCCACCGGCAACCTGTTTATTTCAGGCTATAACAACGGTTACAACAACCATCGCATCCGCCGCGTGGGGACCAACGGCATCATCACGGTGGTGGCGGGCACGGGCACCGGCGGTTATTCCGGTGACGGCGGCGCGGCGACCAATGCGATGCTCAACTTTCCCCAGGGTCTGACGGTGGATGCTGCCGGCAACCTGTTCATTGCGGAGTCCAAGCGCATCCGTAAAGTCGGGAACAATGGGATTATCAGCACGGTGGCAGGCAATGGCACCTACGGTTATTCGGGCGACGGTGGCATGGCCACCAACGCGGCTAAGCACTAATGGCCTCCTCACCCGCCTCGCGGGCACCGGCTACAGCGGCTATGCCGGGGATGGTGGCGCTGCCACGCTGGCGATGTTATCCAGTCCCTCCGGCGTGGCTGTGGACCTCGCTGGCAATGTCTTCATTGCCGACACTGGCAACCAGCGCATCCGCCGTGTGGACACCAACGGCGTGATTGCCACCGTAGCGGGCAGGGGCACTTATGGGTATTCCGGCGACGCCGGCGCGGCGACCAATGCGCAGTTCTACAATCCTGGAGGTCTGGCCGTGAACGCCGAGGGCGATCTCTTCATTGCAGATAGTCTGAACCACCGCATTCGCAAGGTGGACGCCCAGGGCATCATCACGACGGTGGCGGGCAATGGTACTAATGGCTATGTCGGCGACGGTGGCTCAGCGATCCAGGCGAAAATCTCCATGCCTGCTGGAATCGCCCTGGATGACGCCGGAAATCTCTTCATTGCCGATTACGGTAATCACCGCATCCGCAAAGTCAGCCCATTCGCGAGCCTGCCCACCTTGACGCTGAACAACGTGACGACCAATCAAGCGGGTGACTACCAGGTAATTGTCACCGGTGCTGGCGGCAGTGTCACCAGCAGCGTGGCGACTTTGACCCTGGGTCTGGGGCGGTTGGCCATCGCCCGCGACGGGACGAACATCCTCGTCTCGTTCCCGACGCAAGTCGGCTTCAGTTACATCGTCCAGTTCAAGGCCAGCCTCGCCGACACCAACTGGAATCAACTAGCTACGATCCCGGGAAACGGCTCCACAGGATCCGTCACCGACCCGGCGACAAATGCCGTCCGGTTCTATCGCCTCCTCCTGCGTTCGTTAGTCACCGCAGATGGGCATCGAGGAAACGATAAGCCTCGTCTCGAATCTGCGGCGGGAAATCGTGCTTGCAGTCGGGATGTTCGACGCGAAGGTTTTGCGGCACGCCATACAGCCGATAGACCGGCATGGCGGCGTTGACAATCGCATCCACGCTGCGCCATTTGAAGTTCGCGTCGGAGAGCGGCGCGTTGATAAACACCGGGCGGGGCGCCAGGGCGCCGATCATCTCCTGGAAATCGAACGGGATGTCCTGCAGCCGGCCACGATACCCTGCTAGTTTCGGCAGGTAGCGGTCCTGGCACCAGCCGCGCCCGGGCTGCCAGTTGGCCTGGTCCCCGTCGAAGTAGTTCAGGTAGGAATCGAAGCCGCAGCTTGAGACGACGGCGGCGATGCGCGGCTCGAACACGGCGGTGTAAATGGCGTTATGACCGCCGAGCGAATGGCCGATGGCGCCGAATTTTCCCCGCTTGACGCAGGGGAGCGATTCCAGGAAATCGAGCCCGCGCAGGTTGTCCCAGATGGCTTTCATGGTGCCGCTTTGATACCCCAGCGCCTTGAGGTTGGGCTGGTATTGGGCCATGAGGGGATAAGCCGGCGCGAGGACGACGTAGCCGCGCTCGGCCAGGTCGTGACCGTAGGCGCGGTAGCTGGCGCGCAGCGGTTCGACGACGACACGATGGCCGTATTCCATGTCCGTCGGGTGCAACGCCAAAACGGCGGGGAGCCTTTTCTTTGCGTGGAGCGCCGTCTTGGGGATGAGCAACCAGGCCGGCACGCGACCGCCGGGTTCCGCAGCGTAGGTGATGAACCGGCGAACGTAGATGCCGCAGTCCACATCTTCCCCGATCTGCGGGTCGAGAGGACAGCGCCGGTCTTTGCCCGGCAGCGGCCCCATGACCGACTGCATGCCCTGGAGGATTTCAGCCCGCCGCTTCTGCCAGTCGGACTTGGATTTTCCGAGGAGCACTTCGCCCTGGAGGTTGTGGTAGGCCAGCAGGTTGGTGCGAGGCAGCCGGGTGGGAAGGGGCGGCGCATCGGCCCGCGCCGCTGTTGCCGGGAGGAACAAGGAGAGCAGCGCGGCGAAGCCGCAACGGAACAGGAAAACCAGACAGGAAGATTGAAGACAGGAAGATGAAGGGAAGTCGCATTTTCCTGTCTTCAATCTTCCTGTCCTTAGGCCTTCGCGAAGCCCTGGTCTTGCAACTCCGCGGGCTGCTTCCGAGCATTTTGGACTATGGCAGTGAGGTGCTGGGTCGTAACGGCTGATATTCATGGGAAAAGGAATGGCCGGTTGGGCGCCGCGTAGTCAAGGGGAATGATGAAGCTCTGCCGATTTGACGTTGGCCGCCGTGTCGCGTACTAAATGAGGCTGGCAATGCGACCGATTACATCCATAGCGATTTTGCTGGCGGCTGCGGTTTGGTGCCGGCCGGGCATCGCCGCGGCTCAAACCAACCAGTGGGCCGGCTCGCGAAGTTGCCGGGAGTGCCACGAGAAGTTTTATCAGTTGTGGTCCACGTCCTATCATGGCTTGGCCATGCAGCCGTACACGCCGGAATTGGCCCGGACCAAGCTCACCCCGCAGAAGACCGGGATCGTCGCGGGCAAATACCGCTTCCAGGCGGACATTCAGAAGGGGGTGGTGAGCGAGCGCACTTCCGAAGGCGGGAAAGAATATCCCATCGTCCAAGCCATGGGCGGCAAGAATGTATTTTATTTCCTCACGCCGCTGGATCGAGGCTGGCTGCAGGTGTTGCCGGTCGCCTACGATGTGCGCCGTCGGGAATGGTTCGACACCACGGCCAGCGCGATGCGTCATTTCGGCGATCGCCGAGATGAGGCGCTCTACTGGAAGGAGCGGTCGCTCACGTTTAACACCTCGTGCTTCGGCTGCCATGTAAGCCAGATATCGAAGAACTACGATCTTGCGGCCGACAGCTATCAGACCAGGTGGGCTGAGCCTGGCATCAACTGCGAGACCTGCCACGGTCCCTCAGCGGGGCATGCCCAATTGTTTCGCGAACTGCCCGCCCATCATCCGGCGCCGCCCGATCTCAAGCTCATTGCCATCAGCAAACTTAATATCGAGCAGCGCAATGCCACGTGCGCTCCCTGCCACGCAAAAA
Source organism: Verrucomicrobiota bacterium (assembly GCA_037130375.1). GTDB lineage: Bacteria > Verrucomicrobiota > Verrucomicrobiia > Limisphaerales > UBA8199 > JAPLUA01. Next base: position 4,074 of record JBAXTC010000378.1, read on the forward strand.
TGTCGCCGGTGACGATTAACTTCGCGCCCGGCGAACGCTACTTCGATCACTTCGATCTGGTGGCCTTTGAGAACGCCGACTTCTATCCCGATGGGCGCGACCTCGGCGAGAACTATACCTACACCCAATGGCGCGTCAGCCCGTGCGCCAAATCGGGCAAACTGGACTGCATTCATTGCCATACTTCGAGCGGACGTTACCGGTTCAGGGAGCCGGCCAAAGCCAACGATGCCTGCCTGCCATGTCACGCTGACAGGGTGAAGAACGCCCCCGCCCATACGCACCACGAGGCAGGCACGGCCGGCAACGAATGCATTGCGTGCCACATGCCGATGACGGAATTTGCGCGGATGCGGCGCTCGGACCACTCGATGCGGCCGCCGACGCCCGCCACGACGCTGCTCTACAAATCGCCCAACGCCTGCAACCTCTGCCACACGAACAAGGACGCGGCGTGGGCCGATAAACTGGTGCGGGATTGGCGGAAACGCGATTACCAGAAACCGGTCCTCGAACGCGCGGCCCTGATCGACGCGGCCCGCAAAGAAAACTGGCAGAAGTTGCCGGACATCCTCGCCTATCTCGCCAGCCCGAACCGCGAGGAAATCCAAACTGTGTCGCTGGTTCGGCTGCTGGCCAATTGCGCCGCGGACGACAAATGGCCGGTCCTGAGAAAGTTGATGGCAGACCCCTCGCCACTGGTGCGAGCGAGCGTCGCCGAAGCGCTCGGCCAGCGACTCGATCCACCGAATGCCACTGCGCTGCTGAAAGCGGCGGGCGATGATTTCCGCCTCGCGCGCGTGCGCGCCGCCGCTGCCCTGGCGCCCGTTCCGGAAGAACGTCTGCCCGAGGAACACCGTGCCGCGGTGCGCCTGGCAATGACCGAGTTGATGGAGTCGATGCAGTCGCGGCCCGACGACATGGCGTCGCACTACAACCTGGGCAATTTTCTTATGTCGCGCAACCAACTGCCGGAAGCGGTGGCCGAGTTCCAGACCGCCACGCGCTTGCAGCCGGATGCGCTACCCCCTTACGTGAATATCTCTCTCGCCTACAATGCGCTCGGCCAGAACGACCAAGCAGAAGCCAGCCTGCGACACGCGCTCACTCTCGATCCGACCAACACCGCCGCCAACCTCAACCTGGCCATGTTGCTGGCCGAAATGAACAAGCTTGCCGACGCCGAACAGGCCTTCCGCGTCGTGCTCAAGTCCGATGCGAAATCCGCCCAGGCCGCATATAACCTGGGCGTGCTGCTCGCCAAAGAGCATCCCGCCGAAGCAATCACGTGGTGTCAGAAAGCCGCCACCTTGCGTCCCGACGAACCTAAATACGCCTACACGCTCGCATTCTTCGAACACCAGCAAGGGAAAACCAACCAGGCCGTTCAGACACTCGAAAAACTTATCGAGCAAGCGACTCCGAACGCTGAAGCTTATGCGCTGCTCGCACAAATCTACGAGGAGCAGCACAAGGTCGCCGATGCCCTGTCGGTTTGCCGCCGCGCTGTCGCCAATGAGAAATTGACCGAGCAACAGCGCTACCGATTCCAGACCCGTATCCGGGCACTCTCGCCGAACTGATTGATGAACGGGCGCGATCACCTGGTGGGTGACGACCATCCCTTTCCCGAGTTCCATTCCTTGCGTTCTTTGCTCTTTGCGGTTGGACAACTGCTCTTTTTGGTTGAAACGGTTTTCGACCCGTGACGCCTTCACGCCCAACTGGAGCAGGTTAATGAGACGCGAGCGGTTAAGGCTGAGAATATATGAGGTTTTCGAGGGTTTAACTCGATTCCGGCAAGTTATTCACTCTGGGCTGAAAAATTGTGAATAACTTTTGAGTAAGTAATAGAGAAAGCCGTTGACCCGGTGGGGCGCAGTGGGTAACAGTGGGTGGAAGTGGGGCGTGAGATGGTGCTGGCCCTGCTGTGAATAAGATGGAATCGAACGAAACAGTCGCGCCGAAGTATTACAACTCGCTCTATCGACATGGAGTGGACGAGAAGAGGCGCGTCCAGATTCCGGCGAAGTGGCGGCCGGAAGAGCCCGGCACCGAGTTCACTTTGGTTCTTTGGCCGAAAGGCAACGAGGGTCCGTTTCTTCGCGTGTTGCCACCAAAACAGATGGCGAAGTTGATGCAGGACATCGACGCGATGCCGAATGGCAATTCGAGCAAGGGCATTTTGAAACGGGTCATCGGCAGTGAATCGGTCCAGGCGCCGCTCGATAAGGCCGGTCGGATTTGCCTTCCGGACGGGATGGCCAAAGCGGCGGGTATCGGTGACAAAGTGGTGTTGGTGGGTGCGCTCGACCGGTTCGAGATTTGGAGTCCGGAGCGTTACAAATTGGTCGCGAACTCGGACGCGATCATGGTTCAGGAAGCTTTTAGACTGATGGATGATTTATGAGCCTGCTGCAATTGTTAACTACGGGAAGAAGTTTGGTGGGGCTTAAGGACGTTGAGTCCCGGTATCGGATGACCAGTCAAAATCTGCTGCCCAGGTTTGGCGGGGTCAAGAATCCGTTCTGCGTGACCGATAAAACGGTGGCGCCAGAAGTGGACGCGCGCAGGGTAACCGAGCGCCGTGCGGTGTCGAGACCAGAGCCGGCGGCAGTGGCGGGGATGCGGTTGGCACCTCGTGAGTCTGCGGAGTCGCCGTTCGTGGCAGCCGCGCGGGAGCCGGCGGCTGCGGCGAGAGCAAAGGGCTGGAATGTTGCCAGCGCGCTTCGAGACCGTTGGACGGGGAAACTGAGCGGGCTGCTTTCGCGTCCAGGCGGCAGGCAAGTGAGAACGGCAGTTCTGCCTCCTGCAAGACTTGCCGAGCAAGGCGAGCTGTCGTTGGAGCGTATCAGAGTGGTGCGAAACGATTTGAGTGATACGGACCTCGAGGTGGTCCGGGCCAAGGCGGCGGTCGCCCCGGCTCGGCGCATTGCGGAGCGAGGGGCGGCCGGGGCGACGCCTTGGGGATGGCTGGCCGCGCGGGTTCGTGGCGAGGGCAAGACGTAACCTGACGAGGACCGATGCGCAGTGCCAGACTTTACGCACAGGCCGGTAATGATGGCAGAGGTGATGGCGGCACTGAACCCCCAGCCCGGCAGGCGATACGCCGACGGGACCCTCGGTGGGGCTGGACACGCGGCAGCCATTTTGGCCGCGAGTTCGCCGAGTGGGTGGTTGTGCGGATGCGATCGCGATGGCGCAGCGATTGAGGCTGCGCGAGGGAGGTTGGCGGAGTTTGCGGGGCGGTTCGAGGCGCGTCAGGGGATCTTTTCGGAAATGGCGGATTGGGTGCCGGCGGGAAGCTGCGACAGGGTGCTGCTGGATTTGGGCTTCAGCTCGAGCCAACTGGACGATGCCGAGCGCGGATTCAGTTTT
>JBAXTC010000379.1:0-7432 GCA_037130375.1 Verrucomicrobiota bacterium
CACCGATGCAAAGGATCGCAGACAAGAACCAGCATTCAGAATCTCTCCGTTCTGACAACCTACAACCTGTTTGCCTATGATTGCCCCCCTTTCATCACGTCGGATTTTGCTCGTTGAGGACGAGATCGACATTCGAGAACTCAGCGCGCGGACGCTGGCCCGCGCCGGCTACCAGGTGGACGCGGTCGCCGAGGCCCAATCCGGATGGGATGCTCTGCAAGCCCGACGATACGATCTTCTCATCACCGACAACCGGATGGCGGGGCTTTCGGGGTCTGATTTGATCCTCAAGCTGCGGTCTGCGCATATAGCGCTGCCTGTCATCCTCGCCTCGGGCGGCATTGTTCCCGAGCAGGTGGCTCCGGGTTCGGCGTTTCAACCGGTGACCGCGTTGCCCAAGCCATTTAGCACGGACCAGTTGTTGGACATGGTAGCCCAGGTTCTGCGCTCGGTTCGCCGAACCCCTTCCGCCAGCCCAGCTCCCTTTCGCGCGTCCGGCGAATCCTGCCTTCATTGGGGACTCAACGAATGAAGGCGCGCCAGCCAACCGCAAACGGCAAGAACCTGTGAATCTTAAGACGGCAGAGTGGCTCAGAGGCGCGAGAGGCCGCGGGGTTGGGTTGGCCGTCCTGCTGGCGGGTCTGATTTCGACCGCCGTGGCCGCCTATTGGGCGAGGCCGATAGTGGATGCGACGGCGAAACGCGAGTTCGGCTTCAATAGGAAGGAGATTCAGGATAGGATTGTGAACCGACTCACGGCCCACGAACTGGTTCTGCGCAGCGGGGCGGCGTTTTTCGGGCACACGACGAATATTAGCCGACAGGAGTGGCGCAGCTTTATCGAGCGTCAAAATGTTAAGCAGCAGTTGTCGGGCATTCAAGGCGTTGGTTTCGCGAAGCTGATCTCGCCCGCCAAGCTGGCCCAACACATTCAGGAGGTCCGTGCCGAGGGCTTTCCAGACTACCAGGTACGACCTCCGGGCGAGCGGGAAGACTACAGCGCGATCGTTTACCTCGAACCGTTTTCGGGCCGGAATCTGCGCGCCTTCGGCTATGATATGCTGAGTGAACCGGTTCGGCGGTCGGCCATGGAACGGGCGCGGGATTTCGATGTCGCCGCCATCTCGGGCAAGGTCACGCTGGTGCAGGAGACCGGCGAGGATGTCCAGGCTGGCACCCTGATGTTTGTGCCGGTCTATCGCGGGGGGATGCCCGTTGAAACGGTTGACCAACGGCGCGCCGCCCTTCAAGGGTGGGTTTACAGCCCTTACCGAATGGCCGATCTAATGCACGGCATTCTGGGGGAGTGGGATTTGATGACCGACCGGCGCATCCGCCTGGAAATCTTTGACGGAGAGAGGTCCGCACCCGCGGCTCTGCTCTACGACAGCCAGCCCGCCAGTGGCCGGCCGGTGGAGGCTGACAGGCAATTGGCCTTGCAAAACCACGTTGTTGTGGCGGGCCGGCCATGGACTTTGCAGTTCACCAGGACTGGCAACCAAACCGTCAGTGTTAGTTACGGCAAGGTCTGGCTCGTGCTTTTCGGCGGAACGAGCGCCAGCCTGTTGGTGTGCGGGTTGACTTACAGCCTGGTGAACATCCGGTTAACAGGGAAGCAAAGGGCCCGGCGGTTGGCGGCAGAACTAAGGCAGAGCGAGGCGCAGACGCTGGCCACTGCCCGCTTGCTCCAAGCCGTTATTGATTATTCCCAATCGCTCATTTACGTCAAGGACCTCGATGGCCGCCATATTCTGGCTTCCCAACCACTGGCAAAGTTGTTTGGCCAGTCGTCATACGAGCAAGTGCTGGGAAAAACACTCCACGACTTCCTCCCACCAGCAATCGCAGATCAGTTTTGGGCTACTGATCTTGATGTGATGGCAAGGCGCTCGTCCATTCAGATCGAGGAAACGGTCGAGACGGCGGACGGGCCGCGGACCTTTCTCTCCACGAAGTTTCCCATTTTTGATGCCGAAAATCGGGTGAATGCCGTGTGCGGCGTATCCTTCGACATCACCGCGCGCAAGCGGGCCGAGGAGACGCTGCGGGAAACCGAAGCCCGTATCCGGAAGATGCTGGAAATGGCCCCCATGCCGATGTGCCATTTGACCAGGGATGGAATGATCACGTTCAGAAATGAACGCTTCGTCCAGATGTTCGGTTACACCGCCGAAGATGTGGCCACATCGGCGGAATGGTGGCGGCAAGCCTATCCCGACCCGCAATACCACCAGTGGGCGATCGAGAGGTGGGATGAGGCGGTTCGGCATGCGGCCGCGGGAGAACGGAATTTTGATTGTGTCGATTACAAAATAACCTGCAAAGACGGCAAAGAGCGCATTGTTGAAATCTCCGGGATCGTGCTGGGCGAGGATCTCCTGGTGACGTTCATTGACGTTACCGCGCGCGAACTGGCCCAGGAAGCACTGCTGAAATTCAATGCCGAACTCGAGCAACGGGCGCGGCAGCACACCGCCGATCTCGAAGCGGCCATCAAGGAGCTGGATGCCTTTGCCTACTCTGTCTCGCACGATTTGCGGGCGCCGTTGCGGCACATCGGGGGCTATGTCGGCCTGCTGCGCGCCTCCGCCGGCCCCAGCCTCGCGGAGAAGAGCCGTCGCTACCTGGATGAAATCACCGGCTCGGCCACCCAGATGGGGAAACTGATCGATGATCTGCTGCTCTTCTCGCGCATGGGCCGAGCCCAAATGCGGCCACAGCGATTCGAGCTGGCGGAGCTGGTCGAAGAGACCATTGGCCAGCTCGGACCTGAAGCCAACGGCCGGAATTTTCTTTGGAAAAAGAGTTCCCTGCCGGCGGTGCAGGCGGACCCGGCCTTGCTCCGGCAGGTGCTTATTAACCTGCTCTCCAACGCGATCAAATACACCCGCCCGCGGAATCCGGCGCAGATCGAAATAGGTTGTGCGAGCCGGAACGGAGAGGAAACCGTGATTTTCGTCCGCGATAACGGGGTGGGCTTCGATATGCGGTATGGCGACAAGCTTTTCGGGGTGTTCCAGCGGCTGCACGCGGATGATGAGTTCGAGGGCACGGGCATCGGCCTGGCCAACGTCCGCCGCATCATTGCGCGGCATGGTGGCCGGACCTGGGCCGAGGGGAAGGTTGGCGAGGGCGCCACGTTTTACTTTTCGCTGCCTGTCCTCCCCCCCACAAGCGGGGATTCGGGAATCAACCAGACCGTAGCCGCCGACGGGAGTCGGCGCACTTCGCATGACCCGGAGAGGTTAGCGCCGACTGCCGTCGGCGGCTACGGGGCTACGGTAACCCATTGATGTTATGGCTGAAATAAAACGTTTGCTGCTGGTGGAAGACAATTCCCGTGACGTTGAGCTGACGCTGGCAGCGTTTGAAGAGAGCCACCTGGCCAATATCGTGGATGTGGCCCGAGACGGGGTCGAGGCGCTCGATTACCTGTATCGCTGGGGCAGGTTCGCCGACCGGCCGGCTGGCGATCCGGCGGTGGTGTTGCTGGACATCAAAATGCCACGGCTGAATGGCCTGGAAGTGCTGCGCGGGATCAAGAGCGACGAGCAGTTCAAGGAGTTGCCGGTCGTGATATTCACCTCATCGCGGGAAGAGTCGGACATGAATGAATGCCATGAGATGGGGGTGAACTCCTATGTCGTCAAACCAGTGGAGTTTTCCCAATTCGTCGCGGCGGTCAAACAGGTGGGCGCCCTTTGGGCGATTCTGAATGAAAGGCCATTTCAGCAACCGCCACCCGCAGCCCCAAACGGAATATGAAAACCATAGCCCGGGTGTTGCACGGTGAACATCCGCCACGAGAACAAATCTTATGAATGAATCCACTATGAAATCTCTGCGCGTCCTCTGCCTGGAAGACCAGCCGCGCGATCGGGAATTGATTGCCCAAGCGCTCGCCGCCGAGGGCATGGACTGCGAAATGTTCCCTGCCACGAACCGCTACGAATTTGAAACCGCCCTGGTCCAGCCAAACATCGATTTGATTCTCTGCGACTTTACGCTGCCCTCATACGGCGGCGCTGAGGCGCTGGAAACGGCAAGGATGCTGGTGCCGGACACCCCTTTCATCTATGTTTCGGTCACCAGCGGCGAGGAGCGCGCGGTCGAGGGCCTGCGGTCTGGCGCCACTGATTATGTGCTCAAAGACCATCTCGAGCGCCTGGTCCCAGTGGTGAACCGCGCCCTGCGCGAGGTCGAACTGCGCCGGACACAAAAGCAGGCCGAGGAGAAACTGGCGCGGCTCAACCAACACAAAGAACTGATCCTCCGTTCGGCGGCGGAAGGGATTCTGGGATTGGATTTGCAGGGCAACCACACGTTCGTCAATCCGGCCGCCGCCAGAATGCTGGGCTACGAACCCCAGGAGCTTATCGGTTGTCCGAGCCACAGCACCTGGCACCATACCAGGGCTGACGGAAGCCCCTACCCCAGCGAAGAGTGCCAGATCTGCGCCGCCTATCGGGACGGGGTCGTCCATCGCGTGGCCACCGAGGTGTTCTGGCGAAGGGACGGAACCAGCTTCCCCGTCGAGTATGCCAGCACACCCATTTATGAAGCGGGTCAGATTGCGGGGGCGGTGGTGACTTTCGCGGACATCACGGAGCGCAAAGCGCTCGAAGATCAGTTGCGGCAAGCGCAGAAAATTGAGGCCATCGGCCAGCTTGCGGGCGGGGTCGCCCATGACTTCAACAACCTGCTGGCGGTCATGCGCGGCAACGCTGAAATGCTGCTGGCGGCTGCTGGGCAACTCCCGGTGGCGACCGCAGACGGCCTCAACCAGATCGTGGCCGCCACGGAACGCGCCGCCAATCTGACCCGCCAACTCCTGGTGTTTAGCCGCAAACAGGTCATGCAGGCCCAGGCATTCAACCTGAACGATGTGGTGGCCAACCTCACCCGAATGCTTGAACGCATCATCGGCGAGAATATTCAACTCCAATGCGACTACGCCCCGGATTCACCGTTTATTTATGGCGACGCAGGGATGATCGAGCAAGTGCTCGTCAATCTGGTCATCAACGCCCGCGACGCGATGTCTCACGGCGGGAAGGTGTGGCTCAGGACCGAACGGGTGATTCTCGAGGCAGACTATGTTCGGGCGCGGCCCGAGGCGCGCCCGGGCGAGTTTGTCCGCCTGTGTGTCAGGGACAACGGCGCCGGCATCGCGCCCCAGCATTTGCCGCGCATTTTCGAACCATTCTTTACCACCAAAGAGCCAGGCAAAGGCACCGGCCTTGGTCTGTCGATTGTTTATGGCATCGTCAAGCAGCACCAGGGCTGGATCGAACTGAGGAGCCAGCCAGGCAGCGGCACCCGGTTTGAGATTCTGCTGCCGGCCATTCCAGCCCCCGTCCCGGCCGCCGGCGCTCCCGAAGCCGATGTGCCTTTGCAGGGAGGCACCGAGCGTATTCTGTTGGTGGAAGATGATGCTGACATCCGGACGATGACCCAGCAACTGTTGAAAAAGTTCGGTTACCGCGTCTGGGAAGCCGGGTCGGCCCAGGAAGCCCTTGATATCTGGCGCGCCCATGCCTCTGAAATAGATCTGCTGCTGACCGATAACATAATGCCGGGGGCGGGCACGGGCCGGGAATTGGCCGAGCAATTGCATCAGGAAAATCCCCAGCTCAAGATCATTTTCATCAGCGGCTACAGCGTCGATATCGGCGGCGGCAAGGCCGATTTCCTTGATCGGATGGGGGGGCGTTTCCTCCAGAAACCCTGCCCCTCCCGAACCATGCTGGAAACCATTCGGACCTGCCTGGATGAAACTGCAGCACCGAAGGCTGGCAAACGTAAGGCTCAACCAGCAACTTCCGGTTAATGAAGACCGCGCCACGCCAAAGCTGGACGGTCTCGCCTGGCCGCGGGTTTTCCACGCGGTGACAGACATTCCCACCAGCCATTGGAAGCGATACGGAGCTACTACGGAGGTATGCTGGATGGGCTGTAGGGGGGATAGGCTGTCGTTACCAGGGAGAACGGTCTGGCCTGGGCGCATTCGGGAGCGGAGGACGCCTGGGCCAAGCATTCCTACCAACCTTACCAAGACTCGCGAATGCGCCCGGTGGCTGCAAACACGCGCTTATTCCTTTGCCAACCGTGCCGCAGAAAGGTAGAACAGCCTGCGTCAGCACACATAATGACCGTGCCGCGCAGCAGGATACCATGAACAGCAACGCCAACCCGAGCCCCCAAAGATCGCGTTCAGCGCGACCATCGAGAGCCACCGAGCTTCGGGAAAGCCAGTCGGTGCAGGCGTCCATCGCATTGCGACGCGCGGCTGAAGCGCGACTTAAAGAGAGCGCTGCGACCCGCCTGCCCGAGACCAAAGTTGACCAGCAGCGGCAGCAGCATGAACTGGAAGTCCACCAGATCGAGCTCGAGATGCAAAATGTCCAGTTGCGACGGACCCAGTCGGAACTCGAGACGGCGATGGAGCGGTACACCGAATTCTACGATTTCGGTTCAGCGGGCTACATGACCCTATTGGCGGACGGCACCATTCAGCAGGCCAACCTTACCGCAGTCACCATGTTGGGAATCGGCCGTTCGCAGTTGATGGGCCGGCGTTTCGGGGTGTTCGTCGCTGCTGAGGCCCTTGCCGATTTCAATGCTCTTTTGGCCTGCGCGTTTGAGACCAGGGAACCGCAGACCGGCGAGGTGCGGCTCTTCATCGAAGGCAAATCGCCGCTCACGATTCAACTGCGGGCATGGGTGTCGAAGAATCACGCGGAATGCCGGGTGGTGCTGACCGACCTCACCAAGCGCAAACGAGCGGAGGACGCGCTGCGGGAGATGCACTGGCGGCTGGAGAGCATCATCGCTGGCGCCCATGTCGGCACCTGGGAATGGAATGTCCAGACCGGGGAAACGGCCGTAAACGAGGTGTGGGCGCAGATTCTCGGCTATACGCTCGATGAGCTGGCTCCCATTACCATCAAGACGTGGCAAACGCTGGTTCACCCCGATGACCTGAAACAATCCATGGAACTGCTGGAGCGGCACTTTGCGGGCGAGCCCAACTACGAGTGCGAATACCGGATGCAGCATAAGGATGGCCACTGGGTCTGGATTCACGACTCCGGTCGTGTCATCACCCGCTCCGGCGACGGCAGGCCGCTGATGATGTTCGGCACCCACACCGACATCACCAGGCGCAAGCGGGCCGAGGATGATCTGCGCCACCTGTCCGCGCGGCTACTCCGGCTCCGCGACGAGGAACGGCGGCAGACGGCGCGCGAGCTGCACGATGTCATCGGGCAGAACCTGGCGGCGCTGATGATGAACTTGAGCTTTTTGGGGAAGGTAGCGCCCCGGCTCCGGGCCGAGGCCAGGCAAGCGCTGCAGGATTCGGAGGCGCTGGCGATCCAAACCGCCAAAGAGGTGCGCACCTTCTCCTACCTGCTGCACCCGCCGCTATTGG
>JBAXTC010000038.1:0-20790 GCA_037130375.1 Verrucomicrobiota bacterium
AAAGCCAAGGACAAGGAGTTAAGGGGTTTCGTGACCGGAGCAGCGGACGCAAGTTGGTTGCTGGATGCAGTGGCCTCGGAGATGAACCTCCTGACCATCCACTCTTGCTCGGCACCACACTCATGCCCTTTCAACTTGGAAACAACGGCTCTTGGACCAATACGGTCATACCGCAGGGCCTGCAGAATTGGTACTGCCGGGATTTCATTTTCTTAGGCCATGGCAGCAGCAGCAGGATCGGAAGCGGGCCGATCGGCTACACCACGATAACCGAACCGATGATGGCCGCCGCGCTAACCAATAATGCCTCCAATCCTCTGAAGGGACCCAACCAGCACTCGTATCGCTTCGTGTTTTTGACCGGGTGCAACACGGCAGACGGTGACTGGCCGCTGGCCTTTGGGATACCCAAGCAGCGCAACATGGCTATAGCCGATTTTACCGACAAACGAGGGCTTCGGCCCCGCGCCTTCCTCGGCTGGAACAAGCTTAAGACTTATCGATATATAAACGCGGGGCTGCTGGAGCTTAACTTCCAACAGTGGCATGGACAGTTCTTCCAGGCCTGGCAACAGACCGATAACCTGACCACTGCTATAAACAACGCCACACACAATGCTGACGGCACAGTAAACACAGGAAATCAGGGCAACGTCGTGTATGGCGCAACTGATCTTCAAAGCGGCCGATAGTCTATGAGCAAAGTTAAACGTTATATTGGCCTCGGCGTCGTTGCCGCTGGGGCAGCCGCCCTTGCGGCACAGCCCCCGACCAATGGACTGTGGGGCTATGATGGTGTCGCAACCGACAGGCTAATGGCCCGGCGCACCATCGCCACCAATACCACGGCCTTCGAAGAATACGGCTTGAGGGTGATGCTGGCCCAAGCCAACCAGGTGCGGGAACAATGGAACCTCGACATCCCCGAGCCGCTCACCGTGAGCAATGTTAACTTCAATCTATGGGCGTACGTGGGGGGATTCACGGGGGACCTTACCACCAAGGACGGTCGGTTTGTGTGGCAGTTCTGGATCAATGATTTCTACCATTTCGCGGATACAAATTATTATCCGCACTCCTTCCGCCACCATGATGAGCAATCAGCCAGGCTGACCAGGATCAAGAGCAACATCACCTCCAAAGAGGCGGCGGCCATCGCCCGCGATGCGCTCCACCGGCTCGGCTTGAGCGAGAAGCAACTCAAATTGATCGAGCCGCCCTCCGTCAACCAATACAAATTCGAGGAGAGCGACGGCACGATATATCCGTTGCCGATGTTTAACGTGGGCTGGAAGATCAAGGAATTCCTGAGTCACTCGCCACCTAGTGGCCAAAACGCGGTCGTGTTTGATGTGTCGGGTATTACCAGGCGGGTGGCGGAGTATGCTAACACCCATCCGCGCAGGCCGCGCATTCCGCTGCCTACGAATTATTTTCAGATGCTCAACCTGCCCACCAACTACCTTCAGACGTTGTCCCGCCGGGAGCGGATCAGAATAGGTCTCGCGCCCCTCACGAATTCGCCTTCCCAAACCACAAACGCGACCAAATGATGATTGGTCTGGCCGGCCAGGGCCTCTCGGGAACCCGTAACGGAACTCGTTCAGATCATGGCCCAGTAATCCGACTTGGTTTTACAGCCGTCGCCACCGCGTTTGACAGATGCGTCGAAATGTGTATGTTTTTACAGAAGTTTTGGGGTGTGTACTCCATGGGGAACTTTCGGTCTTTTCCAGGCCGTTCGGCCTTGGCCTGGCCTCACGCGCTCTCCACAGTTTACCTTGGCTTTGCCAGGCTTTCCCCTCCCAATCCCCTGGCTTTCACCAGGCTGTGGAGTGGCTTTACCCGCTGTCCCCCCGCACGAGAACCTTGACTTAGGTCATTACAGTTTGCTATCCAAACGGGCAGCACTGCTTATCCGAGCTGGTGAGAACGATGAACTCGAAGCCGATCAAGACCGCTGTCAAGTGTGCTGCCCTCGGCAGCGTGCTCGTTTTCTTTGTTGTGCTGCTCACGCTCGTCTTCAGCTTCCTGGGGACGATCATCTGCGCCGCGCTGGCCGGGATGATGATGGGATCAACCAAATCCTCGCGATGGCTGTCGCTGCCGACATCGCTGGTCTTCCCAGCGGTGATCTTCACCGTCTTGCAGGTGACTCGGGCCGAACTGCTGGGGCGACAGATCATCCTGGTGACGCTGCTGTGCTTTAGCGCTTTTTGGCTGACGTATTTCATGGCCTTTTGGTTGATGGCGTTCGAGCGCAATCAGAAGGCGGCTTCTTTGCAAGATCCCGGCGCGCAGTCGGCGTTGACACACCCAGGAAAAGCCGCTGGAGACGGCTCGGCCGCAGTCCCGCCGGCGTCCTTGGCGGAACCAGTGGTTGAACTGAAGCTCGAGGAATTGCAGGGTAAATGGTCGTGTGAACTGGCCGGTAGCGACGGACGACCGCAGAAAAGGGTGATCGAGATTACGGGCGGCAGATTAGTCTTGAGGGCGCTCGATCCCAACGGGCGGGTCCGATCCTGTGCCAGCGCCAATCTCAAGTTGGAGAGCCAGGAGTCATCCAAAACGCTGGTGGTGGCTCCCGGAATGGAATCGCGTCCGAATCACGCCTGATGGCGGAGAGGGCTTCGGCGGCTACGGTCTCTTGAATCTGCCCGAGCGCCCGTGTTGCACACAAAAACTGTTGTTGACTCGCAGCCGCATTTCGTATTCACTGGACTTATGCAATTTGAAAGCCTTAAAGTTTTCTGTGACCTGGTCGAAACCAAGAGCTTCACCAAGGCCGCTCAAGCCAGCGAAGTTACACAATCGGCGGTCAGCCAAACGATTAGCGCGCTCGAGGCGCATTTCAAGTCCTTGCTCGTCGAGCGGAGCAAGAAGAACTTTCGGCTCACCTCGGAAGGGCAGGTGCTTTATGATTTCAGCAAACGGTTGCTCCAAACCTACAGCGCGATCCACAGCAAGATGCAGGAGCTCAAACACATCGTCTCGGGCACCATTCGCCTGTCCACCGTTTACAGCATCGGCCTGCACGATCTGCCGCCTTACATCAAGCGGTTCCTCAAGGAATATCCAGAGGTGAACGTCCATGTCGAATACCGCCGGGCAAACCAGGTCTATGAAGACGTGCTGGCCAATATCGTCGATCTCGGGCTGGTGGCTTATCCCGTTCACGACTCCAAACTGGAGACGGTCGCGCTGCGCAAAGATCGCCTGGTGCTTGCATGTCCTCCGCAACATCCCCTGGCGAAGCTCAAGATGGTCAAGTTCAAGGCGCTCAATGGGCAGAAGTTCATCAGCTTCGACCCGGACATGCCGACCCGCAAAGCCTTGGATAAACTCTTCAAGGAGCACGGCGTGGTTGCCGAGCACGTCATGGAGTTTGACAATATCGAAACCGCCAAGCGGGCGGTCGAGATCGATTGCGGCGTGGCGATTGTTCCCGAAGACACCGTGAGGCAGGAGGTGGCGAACCAGACGCTGGCCGCAGTGCGTCTGGAGGGCGATCATTTCCGGCAGTTGGCGGTTATTTACAAGAAGAACAAGGTGCTGTCTCCGGCCATGAAACAGCTCATCAGTTTGCTCAAAGAATCACTCTGAGCCGATGGCGGCATCTGCGCCGCGGAAAGGCGGAGGATAGGAAACTTAAGCTTTTGCAGGGGCGATCTCGGTTACGAGACGCGCCTCTTTGGTTTCCAGGTAACTCTCCAAAGTCCCGATTCCAACCGTGTGGGTCTTTACGGCTCTTTGCCCCAATGCCTTCGGCATCTTGTAATGAATGAGCCGCTTGCCAAGCTCCACAATCTGCACGTAGGAATTGTCCGTCTTCCAAAGCTGTCCTTTAGCTAACGGCTGAGCGACCCTCTTTCGGTTGACTTTCATGTTGGTCGCAATCAGACGCCTGGAGCGCGGCTTTTGTTCAATCTTCGGCCGTGAATCTCGACTTGTTGTCGAGGCGCGCTTCCGGTTCAATGCGTCAATGCGAAATCCCATTATTGTTGCGCTGGATGTGCCCTCCGCTGACGAGGCGCTGAAACTGGTGGAAGAGCTGGCCCCGGTTTCCGGCGGGTTCAAAGTGGGCGGGGAGCTTTTTACCAGCGCAGGACCCGATATTGTGCGGCGGATTCGGGGGCTTGGCGCGGCGGTGTTTCTCGACCTGAAGTTTCACGACATCCCCAATACGGTCGCCAAAGCGGTGGCCGCGGCAGTGGCGCTGGACGTGCAAATGCTCACCGTGCATACCTGCGGCGGGGCGGCGATGCTTAAGGCCGCCGAGCAGGCCGCCCAGGAAAGCGCCTGGCGGCTGGGGCACACCCCCCCGCTTGTCCTCGGGGTGACAATCTTGACCAGCCTGGACGCCAGCGCCCTCAGTGACATCGGTCTCGATCACGATGTCAGCCGCCAGGTTCGCCGGTTGGCCAACATCGCCAGCCAGGCGGGTTTGCGAGGTTTGGTTTGCTCCCCGCGGGAAGTGGCTGATGTGAGACAAATGGTGCCCGCGAGCACGCAGCTCGTCACACCCGGAATTCGCGCCGACGGCGATCCGGTCGATGACCAGAAGCGAACGCTCACTCCGCGGGAAGCGCTGTCTCTGGGGGCGAACTGGCTGGTCATTGGCCGTCCGATTTGCGCCGCAGAGAAGCCGCGCGCGGCGGTCGAGAAGATCCTGGCGTCGTTAGCCTGAGGCGAGGATCGGAATCGGCCTAAATTTCCCGCCGTTGCGCTTGAAATATGCTTGATTTCATTGGATAATCAACATAATTCGCGACAGCCGCCGATCGATGGCAGAGGTTCGTAAGCCACGTTGGCTGCGGAATCCAGGGCCGCTCTTGGGCTGGCGGCGCAGTGGGGGGAGCGCGAGGGCGCGGGGCCGACCGGAGTGTAGCGGAGTGGAACGAAGCGAAAAGCCGGGGAGTCAGGCGCCCTGGGCCGAACGGGCGCGCCAATGCGGATACCCGCAGCGGTTCGCCCAGGAGGCTTTGGGGCACAACTCCAAAGCGGTGCATCACGCCTATTCAAAACACGCGGAAGTAACGGTGCCGTCACTCGACGACTGGGAAAAGGAATAGAGCAAGAACCCTCAAGGGATGCCGCAGCCCAAAGTAGTGCCCGCCGTCTGGATGTTCTTGCGTTCGACCTTGCCCCAGTATTTGTCCTTTTCCTCGGGGCTGAGGCGGTAAGGTAGGACGCCGCGATAAGCGTTTTCTGCCGGCAGGCTCATGTCGATCAAGTCGAGGTCAAACGACTCGCCTGCGGGCTTGCCATTCCGGTTTAGCGCCAGCTTGGGAAGCTCAAACCTGAACCTCCCGTTTGCATGGATGCGGAGACTATTCTCGTGAGCGCCATCGCCGGCGCCGTTAGGACGCACGTGGAGGTCTCGGGGAACTCGAATTGCGGCAACTATCGCCCCGATTCCCCCAAAACCTGAGGTCTGGATTTGTGCCCCAAAGCCTCTTGGGCGAAGCGCTACGGGTGGGGTTCAACACCTTTCATACCGGGCGCAGCGGGCAAAAGTTGCGAGGGGTGGGGGTCGCTGGGAAACGCCCTCCCGGGGGGTATGCTTGCTCGGGCGCGCCGGGTGTGAGGTCAGGCAGGAGAGCCTGCGGGCGCCTTTCTTCGGTTTTCTGCCTTTTGTTTCCTGGCTTTGGTGACCAGGGAAACGAAGCTTAGAGTGGGCAGTGTAACGGCGCCATAGGCCGAGCGGGCGGTGATGTTGAGGAGCATCTCTCGGGCGGCGGAGTACAGGACGCTGAAGCCGTTCACCAGTGCGAGTTGCTCTTTGCGTTCCTGGGCCAGCCCGTCTGTGACCTGCACGAGTCCTTGGAGTTGGAGCTCGGCTTCATACGGGAAAGGCTTGGAAGGATCGGCGCTTGTGAGGAGGAGGGTCAACACTAGACGCCACTGGTCGCGGCTGTCGGGGACCGGTTGAAACCAGATAGAGGGTTTGAGGGAAGGCTGGGCGTTCGGGTCCGCGCCTTCAATCGTTTTGACCGTGACCGCGGTGAAGCGGTGGTCCTTAAGCTGCGTGGGAGAGAGTGGTGTCGCTGGTGTCATAACCCGCCTCGGTTTGGAGGTCCTTACCTTCCTCCGGCAGATCGGTCTGCAGGTTCCATTTGGGAGGAGTGAGGCCCTCGGCAGAGGGGTCTTCTTGAATGGTGATTCCATCTGCGGCCTGGACGGCCGGGTGCTCGCACTCAATCCACGTGGGGCTTGCGTCCTCGCGAGAGAGGCGCTCGCTGAGTTCCTTTTCGCATTTCATGCGAATTAGCGTGTCACTGCTCTTCTCTTGGACGAGCCAGGTTTCCCAGCGCTTGACGCTGGCTACGCCAACCCCGAGGAAGGCGGCAAAGTCCCGTTGGCTCATCCTAAGATGCTGGCGGCGGGCCTTAATCTGGACGCTGGTGAGCAGGCCGTGCTTTTCGCGGTACACATTGGCGGTGAGCCGGCGCAGCGTGTCCAGTTGGCGCAAGCTGACGGTGACCCAGCCGCACTCGGCGCAGGCCATGGCCGGAGCGTGGACCTTGAGGAGTTCACCTCTGAACTCCTGCTCGACAACTGCATCCTGCTTCTGAACGAAGCGATCATTATCACACCGAACGCATTTCATATTGAATCCTCTGCTGTCCAGCCCTCGTGACAGTCCACGTAAAAGTAGTGCTGGTTCTTGAGGGCAAACTTCAGATACATCTGCTTTCCTAGGCAGGTGCTGTGCCAACAGTACGCCCACAGTTCCAAGTTTCGAATTTCATCTTCATACGAGCGTTGCGGTGGGTTAGTGCCGGCATAACAATGAACCGGATTGGCGCCTTGTATCTCCCTGAGGAACTCCATTAGGAGGTCAGGGAGATCGTCGGCGGAGTCCAGTTCAAGGTCTTCAAGGTCCCCCACTAAGTGTTTTGTGAGGGCCAGCATAAACCTTCCCGCTCTCAATGCTTCCAAAGCTTCTGCAACTTTCTTGCAGATTTCGTGCTGTGACGGTCTGGGTCCCATGTCTTATTTGCCGTCTTATTATTGGTATCATATGATACCAAACGGGACGGCGCAAGCGTTTTTTGTAAAAAAATCGTATGCATGTGGGGCGGGAGGATACAAGCCCCAAACGGGCCGGGCGACAGGGGTG
Source organism: Verrucomicrobiota bacterium (assembly GCA_037130375.1). Taxonomy (GTDB): domain Bacteria; phylum Verrucomicrobiota; class Verrucomicrobiia; order Limisphaerales; family UBA8199; genus JAPLUA01. Next base: position 7,124 of record JBAXTC010000038.1, read on the forward strand.
GATGAATCGTTCATTTGGTCGCTCGGTCACTCGGTTTTGCTGCTGAAAGAGATTGTCGAATAGGGCTCGCAGCGTTAAGATGTTGCACCCTTAAAACGGTTGCGTCAGTTTATTACAGAATGGAATGTAGGCGAGCTATGCAAGACAACCCTATTAAACTTTCCCGCCGGCAAATGCTGGGCCGCGCGGTCCAGATCGCAGCCTGCCTGGCGGCAGCCTCGAACTTTGCGCCGCTCTTCGCCGCGCCCGAGAAACGACGTTTCCTGCTCGGCGCGTGCGACTGGTCCATCGGCAAGATGGGTGATCCCGCGGCGTTCGGGGTCGCCAAGGAAATCGGGCTTGACGGGGTGCAGGTTAGCCTCGGCTCGGCGGCCAATGACATGCGCCTGCGCCAGCCGACGGTGCAACAGGAGTACAAAGATGCTGCGAAGGCAGCCGCTTTGCAGGTCGCATCCCTGGCCATCGGCGAGTTAAACAACATCCCTTACAAGAGCGACCCGCGCGCGATTGCCTGGGTGAGCGACAGCATCGACGTGTGCCAGGCGCTCGGGGTGAAGGTGGTTCTGCTGGCCTTTTTCAGCAACGACGACCTGCGGGACGACAAGGCCGGGGTGGATGAAGTCGTCCGGCGGCTGAAAGTGGTGGCGCCCAAAGCCGAAAAGGCTGGTGTGATTCTCGGCATCGAAAGCTGGCTCAGCGCCGATGAACACATCGAGATATTGGAACGGGTCGGCTCGAAGGCGGTGCAGGTCTATTACGACGTGTGCAACTCAAACGATCGGGGCTACGACATCTATAAAGAGATTCGTCGGCTGGGCAAACGCATCTGCGAGTTTCACGCCAAGGAAAACGGGTCGCTGCTTGGCCAGGGGAAGGTGGATTTCCATAAAGTGCGCGCGGCGCTGGACGACATCGGCTACAGTGGCTGGGTGCAAATCGAGGGTGCGGTGCCACCCGGCGGCCAGGTGCTCGAAAGCTACCAGGCCAACTGCAAGTTCATGCGGGGAATTCTGGCGTGAATGCAGCCCGAGCCGCCTTAATGCTTCGGTCGGAGCAAGATGGCTTTCTTTTCCGTGCCTTCGACCTCGACGCTGTGGGTCTCGATGCTGGGATCGTCTTTTAGGGCCTGATGGATGATGCGCCGGTCGAAGGCGCTCAGCGGCTCCATCTCAACCACGTCGCCCCAGCGCCGGACCTTTTCGGCGGCGTCCTTGGCCTTTCGCACGAGCGCTTCGCGCGCTTGCGCGCGATAGCCGCTCACATCAACCATCGCTTTGGGCACCGACGCATCCTGCTGGAAGAGCAGACGGTTGGTGATGTATTGAAGGTCGGCCAGGGTCTGGCCCTGACGGCCAATGAGGCGGCCGGAATCTTCCGTCTTCACGTCGAGCAGAATGCCGTCTTCCATTGGATGTTCTTCCACCGTGGCGGTGAAGCCAAGTAGTTCCAGGATTTTGTGCAGCGTGGCTTGAGGTTGAGCAGGCATAACTAGACTAGATTGATGGTTGACTAATGATTCTTGATAGCCGCAGGTCGGGCGTTTGTCAGTTCTCTGACCTTTGATTCCCGTGGATCATAACATTTGGGGCAACCCTTTGCGTGGGGGATTGCTTCCAGTCCATGTAACTTTTGTAACCCATTTAACGTTTTAACCTTTCAACGACTTCCGACCTTGCCGTCTGGCACCTTCTATTTTCGCTTTTTCGGCGGCGGCGTCAATACCGGACCTTTGACCGATGTCGTGGTCTCCGGGGCCATCTTGGTCAGCTTGGTCTGGGCGATGGTCAGCAGATTTTGGACGGTCCAGTAGAGGGCCAGCCCGGCGGAGAAGTTGTAAAGGAACACGATGAACATGAGCGGCATGTACCGCATCATCTTGGCCTGCATCGGGTCCATGCCGGGCGACGGGGGCGTCAGGCGCGCCTGCCACAACATTGTCACGCCCATGATCAGAGGCAGCAGGTTGAACGGAAAGGTGGTTCCGGGAATCATGAAGAGAGTGTCCGGCTGCGCCAGATCCTTCACCCAGAGAAAATGCGCGCCGCGCAGCTCGATGGCGCTCTGGATCATGCGGTAAAACCCGAAGAAAACGGGGATTTGCAGGAGCATGGGCAGGCAGCCGCCCAGAGGGCTGACTTTGTTCTCCTTCATGAATTCCATCGTCTTCTTGTTCGCCTTGACCGAGTCGTCCTTGTACTTCTCCTTGATGGCGTTCATCTGCGGTTGCAACGCCTGCATCCGCTTCATGGACCGGGTGCTCGCCTGGGTCAAAGGCCAGAAAATCACTTTGATGATAACGGTGATGGCGATGATGGCCATGCCGTAAGGCAAAAGCAGCCAGTTATGCAGCCAGTTCATGGCCAGCAATAGCCCCTTGGCGAAGAAGCCGAAGAACCCGCCATAGCCCATGACCAAGTCGATGTTGTTATTAAATCGGTCGCCAATCCGAGCTAGCGTCTGATATTCCTTGGGTCCGGCGAAGAGGTTGATCTGGCGCTCCAGCACCTGGTTTGGCTTCAGAACCTGGGCTGGATACACCAACACCGCTTCATAGCCTTGGGGCGGCGGCGTGTTGGCGTTAGCCGGCGGCGCTCCCGCACCGGTCAGCCGCGGTAAATCGATCTTGCGGACAACGACTTCCTTGGCCGGAGGCGGCTCCGATTGGTTCGTGAGCGTCTGCGGCATCGCCGCAAGCGTGAAGAATTGGTTGTGGACCGCCAACCAGACGATATTGCTCGCGCCGCTGCGATACTCTGCCGGGGGAACGCGCGGTATGCAGGCAAAACCGCTCGATGAGAAGTAGCTTGCGCCCACCTCATCAGTCTTTGCGCCGTTATACCACAGGACCCCCACCGCCAGACCATCATCACGCGGACCCATCGGCGTGGCGGTGCCCACCACCCATTCCTGCGCCGGCAACGCCAGCGGTTGGGCAGTGCGGTTCTCCAATCGAACGGTGGCAATCACCAGGTAATTGGTGCTGATCTGAAACTCCTTCACGATGCTCAAACCGTTGGTCAGCGTCTTCTCCGCCCGCACCCGGCTGCCGGTATTCGTGAGAGTAAAAATACCGTCCCCCTGCACTGCCTCGCCATCCAGCAGCGCCAAAGTCGGCGCGGGCGCGTACATGTTCAAGGTGGCGACATTATTGCTCTGCGGCTGTTTCTCCCGGCCAGCGGAAATGGTTTCCGGGTAATGCAAAAGCTGGACCAGCTTCAGGCCGCCGCCATGCGAAGTGAAGGTGTAATGCGCGTTATTATTCGTTACTTCGAGCAACTCCTCTTCCACGTTAACGTTGACGATGGGTTTTGGAGCAGGCGCCAATTGCTGCAAAATGGGCGGTGGCGTGGGAGCAGCCGCCTCCGCATTGGTTCCGGTCAGAGCGGCCAGAGGCGCGTTAGTCAATCCGGGGTGCCTCGGCGGATTGAGCTTCGGCACAATCATGAAGTTCCAGAGCAGAATCAGGAACAGGCAGCCGGAAATGACGATGATTGATTTTCGATCCATGCGGGTGGGGGCGCTCAGGAATGCTTCGGGCTGGGCCTGCCGGGCACTGGGTCGTCACCACACCCACCCCAGGGATGGCAGCGACAAATCCGGCTGACCGCCAGCCGGCATCCCGTCATCGCCCCGTGGGTTCGAAGGGCGTCCAAGGCGTATTCCGAGCAACTGGGCGTAAAACGGCAGCGCCCCAGCGGCCCGAATAGGAGCGTTTTCGCCGGTGAAATCACCCAGCGATACAGGCGCACACCAATAACTAAAATATGTTGGACTACATTCACTCGACTCGTTCCATCACTCACTTTAGCAACCTTGCCTTCCGCAGCGTCGTCAAAACATCCTTCTCGACTGCGGCAAACGGTTTGCCGACAATCGACGCCCGGGCGACCAACACCAGATCCACCGGCCCGGCCAGATCGTGCTGGTGAACGCGAAAGGTTTCGCGCAGCAACCGCCGCGCGCGGTTTCTGACCACGGCACCCCCGATCTTGCGACCGGTGATCACTCCCACCCGCGAGGGCGACTCCGCCGGCAAGCGCCGCCAGTTCGCAATCAGGCAACCCAGCGCCAGCCGCTCTCCGCGCTGCCGCACCAGCCCAAAATCCCGGCTCTGCTTGATGCGCGCCGCACGGCCAAGCCGCAGGCGTCGTGGCGTCTCGTCAGCCATCTATCAAAACCTGGTTAGCCCGATTGGCGTTTCCGCGTTTGTCGGCTCAGGTCTATACCGGCGTCAGCCGGGTGCGCCCAACCCGGCGGCGATTGCGCAAAATGGCGCGTCCGCTCTTGGTCGCATTGCGGCTCAAAAACCCGTGCTGCCGTTTCCGGCGTATCTTCGACGGTTGATATTGTCGTTTCATAACTCAATTCAGTTCGTAACCCGCGCGCCGGTATTCCAAGTGACGCAGCGTCAGGAATCACTCCGTTAACGGAGTTCGGGATAATAACAATGAAATCGGCCTTGTCAAGCGGCACGCTTGACAGCGGGCAGACCCGTCATCCCGGCGTCGAGTGAAGTGATCTTAGGCAGCAGCCACCTCGACCTACTCCGCGCTCGACCACGCCTCGGGCGCAGCGAGACCCTCTTTGCGCAGCTCGTCCAAATGAAGTTGAATTGCCTCCCGAATGAGCTGGCAATGCGAGGGAACGCCTCCGCCTCGATTGGAGCAGCGGCCCCTGGTCAGGCCTTGCCACACCGCAAACGCCGCGCTGGGACTGGCGAGAAAACGGCAAAACGGCAACGCTTGGCGCTTGATGCCCTCAGCCCCGTCCGGCACCATGCCGGCAGAATGAGCCAGACCAGAAACCAATTTCCCCCTCCCCATCCAGCCGCAACAATTTGGCGGCACGTCAGGAAGCAGTTTTCTGTCAGCACGACCCAACTTCCGAATGTTATTGGAGTGGTCTTGCTGCTGCTTGGCTGGTCCGGTTTCGCGCAGGCGTCCCCGGAGCGGCCGGTGCTGGCGCCCGCTGAGAATCTTATCGTGGACGGCATTCCCGCCGTTCCCGCATCCATCCCTGAACGGGCTAACCGCTACACCGAATCGCGCGGTGCGACAGTCTTGGCGTGGCACCCACAGCGGCGCGAAATGCTCATCGGTACCCGCTTTGCCGACACCGTCCAGGTGCATGGAGTCAAACTGCCAGGCGGCGCCCGAACGCAATTGACATTTTTCCCCGACCGGGTTTCGGGAGCCGTTTATCATCCGCACGCGGGCGACTACTTTGTTTTCAGCAAAGACATCGGCGGCGGTGAGTGGTTTCAACTCTTCCGCTACGACTGCGAGTCCGGGGAGACCACCCTGTTGACCGATGGAAAGTCACGCAACCTCGGTTTCGCATGGTCCAATCGGGGGGACCGGATTGCCTATGCTTCCACGCGGCGCAATCGCGCCGACCTGGACTTCTACAGCATGGACCCGGCGGACAAATCCACCGACCGGTTGCTGGTGCAAAACCAGGGCGGCGGCTGGCAGATTGCCGACTGGTCACCCGACGACAAAACGCTTTTGGCGGTGGAAAGCATCTCCATCAACGAGAGTTACCTGTGGCTTGTGAATGCTGCCGACGGCCGCAAGACAGCGCTTACCCCTAAAGGCGTCGAGAAAATTGCTTACGCGCCGATCGGATTCAGCGCGGATGGCAAGAGCATTTATGTGACCAGCGACCGCGACAACGAATTCCAACGCATCGCGCGCATCGACTTGGCCTCTGGCCAGCCTGAGTACCTCACCCAGGACCGCTGGGACGTGGAAAGCGCGGCTCTGTCCCACAACCGGCAGGCGCTGGCCTGCGTGGTGAATGAAAACGGGTTGAGTCGGCTGCGGCTCCTGGATTTGGCGTCCGGCAAGGAGCGCTCCCTGCCCCAGACTGCCAGGGGGGTTATCAACGGCCTTGTCTGGCATGAAAACAACCGGGACCTCGCCTTTTCGGTTAACTCGGCCCGGTCACCGCTGGACGCCTATGCGATCGATGTCGATTCTGGCAGGATCGAGCGTTGGACAACCAGCGAGACCGGCGGCCTCAACGCGCAGAGCTTTGTCGAACCCGAACTGGTGAAATGGAAATCATTTGATGGTCGAGAGGTAACCGGCTGGCTCTACCTGCCGCCGGCGGCCAGGTTTGCCGGCAAACGACCGGTGATGGTAGCCATCCACGGCGGGCCGGAAGGCCAGGCGCGCCCGGTTTACCAGGGCCGCAACAACTATTTCCTCAATGAAATGGGTGTCGCTATCCTCTACCCCAACGTGCGCGGCTCGACGGGTTACGGCAAAACCTACGTGGCGCTCGACAACGGGTTTAAGCGCGAGGACTCCTATAAAGACATCGAGGCGCTGCTGCGCTGGCTCAAGCAGCAGCCCCGCCTCGATGGCGAACACATCATGGTCACCGGTGGCAGCTACGGCGGGCATATCACGCTCGCCACTGCCACTCGTTACAATGACCTGATCACTTGTTCAGTGGACGTCGTGGGGATGTCCAGCCTGGTCACCTTCCTCGAACACACCGAACCCTATCGCCGCGATCTGCGCCGGGTCGAGTACGGGGACGAGCGCGACCCAAAAATGCGCGCTTTCCTCGAGCGCATCGCGCCGATGAACCACGTGAAGGAGTTGAAAAAACCGATCTTCATCGTCGCCGGAGCCAACGATCCGCGGGTTCCCAAGAGCGAGGCGGACCAGATGGCCGCCGCGCTCCGCCAGCAAGGGACACCGGTCTGGTATTTGGCCGCGAAAGACGAAGGCCACGGCTTCGCAAAAAAGAAGAACGCCGATTTCCAGTTTTACTCGACCATACTATTCGTGGAAAAATATCTGCTCGAACCGCTTGGCGTGCGATAAACGCTACGTGCGCTTGTCGATGAACTCTTAGGATTTGGGCGAGCTTGAGTTTGCTTGTCCGGCCACGGACGGATTGGCGAACTGTTTAACGGTTGGCGTGTCGCTCTCGGCCTCCATGAAGTAGCGGCACATGGCGGCGAGGGTATTAACCTCCGCTTTTAACTGGTCCTTCTGTAAATACCAACTCAGGCGGGCCATACCCCACTGCGCTCGCTTTGGCGCTTTCGGCGCCATGTAAGTCACCGCAGCCAAACCCACCGCCAGGGACAGCAGCAGGGTAACGCCCAGCAAGCCAAGGCGGACCTTCCAGGGTTGTCGGCGGTTCAAAGGACTCTTCAGACTCTGCTCATCATTTTGTTGTTGCATAGTATCTTTCTACAATTTGTTTCTGTTTGTTATGTTCGACTGTTCGATGTTTACTACCCGCGACCCCGTGTGTTTGTTTCAGATTTCTTTCTCGATCTAGGATGTCGGCAACGGCCAGGTGAAGATCGGCGCAAACGAGTGCCGTGTGGCCATCCGCAAAGAGCCATTGAAAACCTTCATCACACAGGCGGTCGCTGCCACGAAACTCCTTGCCGATGACCCTTGGCTGTATTCGTCATTGCGGATGCCGAGTCTCGTCTTCACGGATGTCGTTGTATCCGGGGTGTAGCGCCAATCATGTGCCGGGGCGGCAGCGGCCCCATGACCGACTGCATGCCCTGGAGGATTCCGGCCCGCCGCTTCTGCCTTTTGATTGGAGCGCGGACATTCTTGTCCGCCGAGGTGTCAAGTGTGGCGCAAAACGGACAATGTCCGCGCTCCAATCCAGGTTTCATCTACGAAGAATCCAAAATGACAATTGCTGCTTGAAACTGATGCAGATTGACAGTCCCTCCTGGGTGGGCAGGCTAAAAGCGTATGAGAACAGCGACAGTTTCGGAAGTAGGCTTGCACTTCCCCAAAGTGCTGAAATGGGTGGAGTCGGGTGAGGAGGTTCAGGTTGTGAAGGAGGGCAAAGCCGTAGCGGTGATTCCCCCCCCCCCTCGGCACCCCGTGAAACATCCTGATTACATGGCTCGTCTGAAGCAAACCTTCGGTGAGACGGTTCTTTCCACCGAAGCGTCGGCGGCCATTCGCGAATCGAATCGCGGCGAGCGATGAAGCCGCTCCGCGCCGAGCAAGCAGAACCACGGAAAACAGCGCCCACGTGATGGGTTTGCCCCCTTTCCAAACCACCCGATGCCACAGCCGCCCACCTCCCGCTAAACGGGACGCAGCGAATGCTTTTTAAGCAAATGCGCGTAATCGTGTCCCTGCTGGCGGGCAGTCACGAGGATTCGAGCGCAGGCCTGGGCGTCAGATGTGGCGTCATGGTGTTTGAGCGGAATATCCAAATGCCGGCACACATCCGGCAGTTTGGTCGGACGAAGGTTCCACAGCGTCCGCGCGACTTTGACGGTGCAGAGGTAGGGCTTGGCGGGTTCCTTGAACGCGGCGGATCGACAGCAGGCATTCAGGACAGACCGATCAAACGAGGCATTATGGGCTGCGATAAAATCCACGCCGTCCAAAAGCGTTCCGATCTCCGGCCACAGCTCCGCGAACGAAGGTTTATCTTTGACATCGCTCCAGGCAATGCCGTGCAGGTGGGTAAAACAAAAGCTCGAACGCGGCGGTCGGATTAGGGTGTTCCAGGTCTTGACAACGGTTTGGTCTTCCACCACCACCACGCACAACGCGCAAGCGCTGTCCCGTTCGTAGTCGGCGGTTTCAAAGTCCAATGCCACGAACCGGCCGGTCAACGGGGGTTGGCTTGCAACGGTGATTTTGACTCTCGTTGCAGATCGAGGCGCCACCGCGCTGGACTTCGCTCGGCCTGAAAACTTCTGGTTGCGGGCTGGAGACATGCATGGATGATAGAAATCAAGCTGCCTGCGTCAATCCTTCCTTTCAATCCCTTCTTTCTGATTCACCGGCCGGGTGAAGGGGACACTTATGCAATCCATTCATAACGATCTTTCTTTGCGATCTTTGTGTTCTTTGCGGTTAAATCAACTGCCCTACATTCATTCACGGCTGAAAAAGGGCGCTAACCCTCCGGCTTCCGGCTGCTGAAATCTCGTCCAACCTGTCTGCCGAAGAACCATACGAGCCCCCTGAGAAGGTGGATAGAAAGATGTCGAAAGCATTTGACTCGACGCGCACCTGCGTTATTGCAATTCTGTAAGACCACCGGCGCTGATCAGGCCACTGGAGGCCGTGCCGACAACGAAAATGGGCTTATTTGGAGGGGGCCTCAGGTGTCCGCAAAATTTCTTTCTTCTTTTGTTGACAGGGTCTGGGTGAAGTGTAAAATTGCTACTAATGTAAAAGATTCAGGAGAGGCGACAAACGCCATCTTACCTTTCAAAGCAAAGGCGCTGACCAGGCCACTGGAGGCACCCGGGGAAACAAGAGTGAATTCATGCGGGGTTGGGTCCATGTGCCGAGCCGGTCGGCGGTCTTATATTCTTTCCGATGTCTCGCCGTTGATTCGACGAGCCCAATCCCCTCTGCGATTTCTTCGCGCCTGACGCGACGGAAAGTTCCATTACAATCAAACAAAACAAGATAAATTATGAGCAAAGAATTAAATACCGAACCCTTAAGCCTGAGCACTCCAGCAGCGCGCAACCTCGCCACCGCCACCGTCACCGTCCCGCAATACACCGAGATCACTCCTCGCTGGCTGCACAAGCTGCTCCCGTGGGTGGATGTAGATGGCGGTGTCTATCGCGTCAACCGCGTTGCCAAAGCCGGGAAAGGCAAACCCGCCAATGAATTTGGCGAAGTCAAAGTGGACCTGCTTACCGTGGACGGCGGCGAGCCGAAACTGCCGGCGACCTTTGTGGATTACGAGCAAGACCCGCGCGAGTATCATCTGAGCACCATCCAGACCGTGCTGCACACGCACACGCGGGTGACGGATCTCTATAGCAACAAAATTGACCAACTCCGCGAACAGATCCGACTGACAGTCGAAGCCGTAAAAGAAAAAGAGGAGTGGGAGCTTATCAACAATTCGGACTTTGGCCTGCTCAAGGAAGTTTCGGCCTCGCAGACTATCGGCACCCGCAAAGGGGCGCCGACGCCCGACGATCTGGACGAACTGCTGACGCTCGTCTGGAAGAAGCCCGCATTCTTCCTGGCGCATCCCAAGGCCATTGCCGCATTCGGGCGCGAGGCGACCCGCCGAGGCGTACCGCCGCCGACGGTTAATCTGTTCGGAACCCCGTTCATCACCTGGCGCGGCGTGCCGCTGATTTCGACTAATAAACTCGAACTGAATTCCAAGAGCGCCACCAGCATTCTGCTGTTGCGCGTCGGTGAGGCCGAGCAGGGCGTGGTCGGTTTGCAGAAGACTGGCGTGACCGGTGAGGTTGAGCCCGGCCTGTCCGTGCGCTACATGGGAACCAACGAACAGTCCATCGCCTCGCATCTTGTCACCCGCTACTTCTCGGCTGCGGTGCTCACCACGGACGCCATCGCCCGGCTGGATAACGTCGTCGTGAACCAATATCATGAATACAACTGGAAACAATAGCGAAGCGGCGTCCCTCCCCGCCGCTGAACCGGCGGTGGGCGACGACGCGGCCCATACCGATCTCGTCACCAAGTTGGTGGCTGAGGCGTACTCAGAATTCACGCGCGCGGTGCGGCAGCCGCCGACGACGCCCGAGGCTCCCGCGGCCCCGGGTCTGCCGAGTCTGTCCTCCGCGGGCACCCCGTCCGCCGTCCCACCGGTGCATCCGAGTTCGCAACCGGCCGCGCCAAAGCTCGCGCAGCCGGAACAAACCCCGACCGGCGCGCACGCGCCCGAGTCCGGGGAGGCCTACGCCTTCGGCGAACCCCGTTGCAACAACGGCTATCGATCGCAGAACAACCGGCCGGACACGCGGACGGCAAACTCGAATTCGGTTCTGGGTTTTGCACAAGCCGAGTCATTGGCCACGCCGGAGTTTTATTTCCTGCGCGGCAGCGAGGCATCCGGCAAATCGCCGGCGTCCTGCCAGTCGTATCCGAAGAACGCCACGCCGATTCCGAAGTTCGACATTGAAGGGGTGCGCCGCGATTTCCCCGCGCTGCACCAGATCATCAACGGCCAGTCGCTGATCTGGCTCGACAACGCCGCCACCACGCACAAGCCGCAATCGGTGATTGACGCGACGTCCCAGTTCTACGCTCGCGACAACTCGAACATCCACCGCGCCGCCCACACCCTCGCCGCTCGCTCGACCGAATTGTTCGAGGCGGGTCGCGAGAAGGTTCGCAAGTTTCTGGGCGCAACGGACGCGAAAGAAATCGTCTTCGTTCGCGGCACCACCGAGGCGATCAATCTGGTGGCGCAAAGCTACGGACGCAAGAACATCGGCGCGGGCGACGAAATCATCGTCACGGAACTCGAGCATCACGCGAACATTGTGCCCTGGCAGTTGCTCGCCGAACAGGTCGGAGCCACGCTCCGCGTCATCCCGATCAACGACCGGGGCGAATTGATTCTGGACGAGTACGTGAAGCTGCTCGGGCCGCGCACCAAGCTCGTTTCCGTCGCGCACGTTTCCAACGCGCTGGGCACAATCAATCCCGTCGAACAGATCATTGCGCTCGCGCACGCCCGTGGGGTGCCCGTGCTTGTCGATGGCGCGCAATCCACGCCGCACATCCCGGTCAACGTCACCGCGCTCGACGCGGACTTCTATGTCTTCTCTGGTCATAAGGTTTTCGCCCCGACCGGCATCGGCGCACTCTACGGCAAAGCGCCGCTGCTGGAAGCGATGCCGCCCTGGCAGGGTGGCGGGCACATGATCAAGGACGTCCGCTTCGAGAGAACGGTTTATCAACACGCCCCGGAAAAGTTCGAGGCCGGCACGCCGGACATTGCGGGCGTCGTTGGACTTGGGGCGGCGATTGATTATTTGTTCACGGTCGGCATTCCCGCGATTGCCGCCTACGAACACGCGCTGCTGGAATACGCCACCCAGGCGCTCGGGACGATTCCCGGTCTGCGCCCAATCGGCTCAGCAGCAAACAAGGCCAGCGTGTTGTCATTCGTGATTCCCGGCCTCTCGGACGAGAGCATCGCGCGGCATCTGGACAAGAACGGCATTGCCGTCCGCGCCGGACATCACTGCGCACAGCCGGCCATTCGGCATTTCGGGCTGGAGAGCAGCGTCCGCCCTTCGCTGGCGTTTTACAATACCCGCGATGAAGTGGATGCGCTCGCACGGGCATTGCGCTCGCTGAAGCGAAATTAGCGACATGACCACACCACTGATTGATCAGGAGACGGCTGTTGGCCCCTCGAGCCGGGATGCGGTCTGGATGGCCGAACTCGTTGAGGAATCGGTGCCACAATTGCTCCGTTCCTACGAGAGCACGGGCGGCTTGAATAACCGCGATGCCGACAACCTGCCGTCCACGCGGGCGGTCGGGCAGATTTGCGAGGATCTCCTGCAAATCTTGTTTCCCGGTTTTCACGACCACGATCCAGTCCATAACAGTTCGCTGGATGAACTCACGGCGGCGCGGTTGACCGCCATCATCAAGCGACTCACAGACCAGGTGGGCAAGAGCGTGCGCATGGGCAATCCTAATAAACCGACCGGACGCACGCGGCCCATCATCCGGAAGTTCAGCCAGTCGCTGCCCGAGGTTCGCGCGTTGCTGCGCACGGACATCGAAGCCGCTTTTGAAGGCGACCCGGCCACCTTGCATCGCGAGGAGGTCATCCTTTCGTACCCGTTCATCGAGGCCATCGCCATTCAACGGCTGGCCCACCGGCTCTTTCACTGCGGCGCCCCGGTGGTACCGCGCATGATGACCGAGTGGGCGCACAGCCGGACCGGCATCGACATCCATCCCGGCGCGACGATTGGCACGCATTTCTTCATCGATCATGGCACCGGCGTCGTCGTGGGGGAGACGTGCAATATTGGCGACCACGTGAAGTTGTACCACGGTGTGACGCTCGGCGCGCGGAGCTTTGTCAAAGACGAAGCCGGGCACATTGTCAAAGGCGGCAAACGCCATCCGGATGTCGAGGATAACGTCACGATCTATCCTAACTCGACCATTCTCGGCGGCGAAACCGTCATCGGCGCGAACTCCACCATCGGCGCGAATGTTTTTCTTCTCCACAGCGTGCCGCCCAACTCTCTTGTCATTTACGAAGAGAAGCAGCTTACCATTCGCGACAAGACCGCCCGAAAGAAGGCGGGGGATACCGACTACTCCATCTAGGCCTTGCGCAGTCAGATCATGGGCACATCACGCTACCAGGGAATTGAAGCCTATGTCGGTCGGACGCCGTTAGTCCGCCTGCGCCGCTTGTCGGAACTGACAGGCTGCGAGATTCTCGGCAAGGCCGAATTCATGAATCCGGGCGGCTCGGTGAAAGACCGCGCCGCGCTCGGAATTATAACCGAAGCTGAAGCCAGCGGACGCTTGCAGTCCGGCGCCACCATTATCGAAGGGACGGCGGGCAATACCGGGATCGGCCTCGCCTTAATCGGTCATGCCCGGGGATACCGCGTGGTCATCGTGATTCCGGACAATCAATCGCCGGAGAAGATCACCCTATTGCGCACGCTCGGCGCCGAGGTGATGACCGTGCCGGAGGCGCCCTACAAGCACCCGGCCAACTATAACCGCGTCGCGCAGCGACTCGCGGAGGAGAAGGGCTGGGTGTGGGCGAACCAGTTCGATAATACCGCCAACCGCCTGGCGCATTACTCCACAACCGTGCCGGAGATTTGGAAGCAGACTATCAGCTCTTGCGGGAGGAAGGATTATTCCTGGGATTGT
>JBAXTC010000380.1:0-7405 GCA_037130375.1 Verrucomicrobiota bacterium
TCCGCGCTCCTTTCGCACGACTGCGCACGGTGGCGGACAGAAATGTCCGCGCTCCAATTACCCAGGGTGGTGGTTTTGGAAGAATCTAAGATGCGCACGGTTGCTTGAGCGTGAGAATTGCTGCCTTGACACAATCTGACCCCTGGAGTAATCGAAAGCTTAATATGAGACTTCGATCGCCCCAGGATCAAAGGAAAGGGTTCACTCTGATCGAACTGCTTGTCGTTATTGCCATCATCGCCATTCTGGCCGCCTTGCTTTTGCCGGCCATCGGCAAGGCCAAGGAGAAGGCCAAAGCGACCCAGTGCTTGAGCAACATCCGCCAAGTCAGCCTCGCCACGGTGTTGTACGCGGGTGACTACCAGGAATACATCGTCTTGCTTTACGTGAATGGGGCCACCCCGCCGGGCGCATGGTTCCCGAGCACCGACGGGACTTGGTGGGTGGATTCGTTGCGGCCTTATATGCAGACCACCAACGTCGTTGCCTGTCCTTCGGTGCGCAATGGTTTCGGCATCGCCATGAATCACCCCGACATCGACGGCTGGCGGGAGAAACCGGCCAAATTCTCGTCCGTCAAGCATCCGAGCGAGACAGTTCCTTACGCCGATGCGGGGCTGATTGCCAACCCGACGGAACGCAACCCGGATTTGTGGGTGGAAACCAAAGACCAGGCGAGCTTTTACTATCGCACGCCGGCCAATAGCGGTTATTACGACGACGATCCTGAGCGGCCCGTCAACCGTCACAGCCAGCGATGCAACGCGGGCTTTATGGACGGTCACGGCGCTGCCATCCGCGTAAGCCTGATGGGGCTGCAATACTATCCCGGGAAGGGCCCCAATGGACAACAGGCCACCGGCAATTCCCGATGGGCCAGCGGTGGCAACAACATATACGACTCACGCTGGATGTGGGATTTGGAGTGACCTGCCAACCCTTACCATCGAGTCGGCCTGCGTTTACCGTATGAAATCCAAGAAGCTCGTGATGAGAATCCGCACCATGAACACATTTCTAAAGCTCGGACGCCTTCAAACCACCGCGGTTTGCTGCAGCCTCCTTTCGCTCGCTCTAACCCTCGGCAACCCCGCCGCTCGTGCCGGGGAACAGAACCTGCCCAAACCTGCGCGCACCCCCGTCATCCTCGACACCGACATTGGCGGCGACATTGACGACACTTGGGCGTTGGGACTGCTGCTCAAGTCGCCTGAACTGGACCTCAAGCTCGTCGTGGGTGATGCCGGGCAGGCTCCATACCGCGCCCGGCTGCTCGCCCGGTTCCTTGAACGAGCCGGGCGCAGCGACGTTCCTGTCGGCGTCGGGCTCGACATCGAACCACGCGGTGAAGGCGGCCAGGCCGTTTGGGTAAAGGGCTATGACCTGAAGAACTACCCGGGCAAGGTGTACGCCGACGGAGTTCAGGCGCTGATTGACACAATCATGAAATCAGAGCATCTGGTGACACTGATCTGCATCGGCCCCGTGCCAAACATCGCGGAGGCGCTCAAACGCGAGCCGCGCATCGCCCGGCGCGCGCGGTTCGTTGGCATGCACGGCAGCGTGCGCATCGGCTACGATGGCAAGCCTCCGGCGGCGCCCGAGTGGAACGTAAAGTGCGCTCCCAAAGCCTGCCAGGGAGCATTCACCGCACCGTGGGACATGCCCATCACACCGCTCGACACCTGCGGGGTGGTGACGTTGACGGGCGAGAAATACCGCCGGGGGCGAGATTCACAGGACCCCATTGCCGCCGACATCATCGCGAACTACCGGCTCTGGGCCGCCGCGGACACCAACTCGCCGGCACGCCTCGCAGACGAACGCAGCAGCACCCTCTTCGACACCGTGGCCATCTACCTCGCCGTCCGTCAGAACCTTTGCGTGATGGAGAAGCTCGGTATCCGGGTGACCGACGACGGCCTCACAGTGATTGACCCGCAGGCGAAGCAAATCAACGCGGCCACGAGCTGGAAAGACCGCGGCGGGTTTGAGGATTGGATCGTGGAGCGGCTGACTGGAAAGCGATGAAAAAACGAATCCTTGCGATCTTCGTAACCTGGCTCAGCCTCGGCGGGCTGCAGGCCGCCGAGGATATTCTAATGGCCGATTTCGAGGGCACCAATTACGGTCCCTGGAAAATCACCGGTGAAGCCTTCGGCCCGGGGCCGGCGCGCGGAACTCTGCCCGGCCAGATGGTGGTCGAGGGCTACCTCGGTCATGGCCTGGTGAACTCCTTCTACCACGGCGACGGCTCGACAGGCACGCTGACCTCGCCGGGTTTCCAGATCGAGCGTCGTTTCCTCAAATTCCTGATTGGCGGCGGCGGGTTTCCCGGCCAGACCTGTATCAACCTGCTGGTAAACGACAAGGTTGTGCGCACTGCCACCGGCTCGAATACGCAACCCGGCGGCAGCGAGAGACTGGATTGGCAGCAGTGGGACATTGGCGAATTTGCGGGAAAGAGCGGAGTGATTGAAATCATCGACCGGGCCACGGGCGGCTGGGGCCACATCAACATTGACCAACTCCTGCAAACTGATCAACCGCTGCCCGCCACCCTCGCCCACGCCACCCGCCAACTGCTGGTCGAAAAGCGATACCTGAACCTGCCCGTCAAGAACCATGCTCCGAAGCACCGCGTTCGGTTGCTGGTGGACGGCCAAACCGTGCGCGAATTCGAGATGGAAGTGGCCGATGGCACGCCGGATTTCTGGGTCTTTCTTGACCTGGCACCATTCCAAGGCAAACGCGCCGTGCTCCAGATCGACAACTTGCGTGAGGATTCCAATGCGCTGTCCTCGATCGAACAGTCGGACCAGATCAAGGGAGCCGAGAATCTCTACCATGAAGCCTTGCGCCCGCAGTTCCACTTTTCGTCGCGACGGGGTTGGAACAACGATCCCAATGGTTTGGTGTTTTACGACGGCGAGTATCACCTCTTCTATCAGCACAACCCTTATGGCTGGGATTGGGGCAACATGCACTGGGGCCACGCCGTCAGCACGGATTTGTCGCACTGGCGCGAACTCCCGATTGCTCTCTACCCTCACCGGTTCGATGACTGGGCCTTCTCTGGCAGCGCGGTGGTCGATCGCGCGAACACCGCCGGATTCAAGACCGGCCAGGAAGCACCGCTCGTTGCGGCCTTTACCAGCACGGGCCGCGGCGAATGCATCGCCTTCAGCAACGATCGCGGCCGCACCTGGACGGAGTTTGCCGGCAACCCGGTGGTGAAGCACGAGGGCCGTGATCCGCGTCTGCTTTGGCACGGACCCACGAAACAATGGGTTATGGCGGTCTATGACGAATGGCAGGGGAAACGCTACATTGCCTTCCATACCTCGGCTGATCTGAAACAATGGCAGTTTCAAAGCCGCATCGAGGGATTCTTCGAGTGCCCGGATTTGTTCGAGCTGCTCGTGGACGGGAATCCGACCAACAAACTCTGGGTGCTGACAGCCGCCAGCAGCGAATACCGGTTGGGGAAGTTTGATGGCAGCCAGTTTACGCCGCAAAGCCCCAAGCTGCCCGGCCATCGCGGTGACGCCTTCTACGCGGCCCAGACTTATAGCGACATCCCGGCCCGAGATGGCCGGCGCATCCAGATTGGCTGGGCCACGATCGCGACCCCGGGCATGCCATTCAATCAGATGATGGCCTTTCCCTGTGAGCTTGCCTTGCGGTCAACCGCCGAGGGCGAGCGGCTCTGTTTTCAGCCGGTCAAAGAACTCGAACGTCTTCACGCCGGCCGCCATTCCTGGCCGCCGCTCACTCTCGAGCCGGGCACCAACGTCCTCTCGGGCATCCGTGGCGATCTGTTCGATCTCCGGGCCCAATTCACGGTCGGCGACAAGGGCGATGTCCGCTTTGTGATTCGGGGCGTGCCGGTGGTTTACGACGCCCTGAAGCAGGAGCTTGTCTGCAAGGACCGCCGGAATCCCCTGCGCCCGGTGGACGGCAAGATTCGACTGCAAATCCTCGTGGACCGGACTTCGCTGGAAATCTTTGGCAATGACGGCTTCCTCTACATGCCGATGGCTGCGGGCTTTTCACCCGAGGATCACAGCCTCGCGCTGACGGTTCCCAATACCGCGGTCCATTTCGATTCCCTTGAGGCCTACGAACTGCAATCGGTCTGGCCCCAGCCAAGCCGCTAGACCCGCTTCTGAACCGGCAATTGGGCGCCGACTTCCTTTAGCCAGGCATCAAGTCGGGCCGCAAGTTGGCGGCGTTTTGCCGGTTGCGAGCCGGCCAGGTCATGCCGCTCGCTCAAGTCATCGCGGAGGTTGTAAAGTTCTTCGTTCCCGGATTCATAAAAGCGGATCAGTTTCCAATCGCCAGCACGCACCACGCTGTACGGAGAGACCTTGCCCCCGTTCCAGTAATGGGGGTAATGCCAGAACATCTCGTGGCGCGGGAGTGTGGGCTGGCCTCGGAGCAACGGCACGATACTGGCCCCGTCGATCTCCGCCGTCCGTGCCGGCTTGCCGGCGCTGGCAAGCTCCAGCGCGGTTGGGAAAAGGTCGTGGCTGATGACCGGCACATCGCACACGCTACCGGGGCGCGTTACCCACGGCGCCTTGATGAGCAGTGGCACGCGGAGGCCCCCTTCGTAAGCGTAACCTTTGCCCAGGCGCAACGGGTCATTGGAGGTTGCCGGCGGCTTTCCGAAATGCACCGCGCCACCGTTGTCCGAGGTGAAGATGATAACCGTGCGGTTGGCGAGTTGCAGGTCATCGAGCGCTTTCAATATGCGACCGACGCTCTCATCGACGCTCTTGAGCATCGCCGCATACACCGGGTTGGTCTGGCCGTTGACGCCCGGGAGTTGACGGAATTGCCCGACGTCCTCCTCCTTGCCCATCAGGGGTGCGTGGACGGCATAGTGGGCAAGCTCCAGGAAGAACGGTTTATCGCGAGCCGAATCGATAAACTTTAGCGCCTCGTCCGTAAGCCGGTCGGTGAGATACTCGCCGTTGGTTCCGCCTTGCTCGGCCAGGCCCGGCACGCGATGTGAGTTTCCTTTCTCGCCGTAGGGCCAGAAATAGGAGGCGGGGCTCCCAATGTCACCGCCCGCGATGTTAAGGTCGAATCCCTGGTGCTGAGGATGGAATTCGGGTCCGCCAAGATGCCACTTTCCAATCAAAGCAGTGGCATAACCGAGCCGTTTAAGAGCTTTGGCGAGGGTGGTTTCTTCCAGCGGCAAATGCTGTTGCCAGTCAGGCAGGCGGAAGCGGCTGTTCGCGGGGGCGGCTTCGCCCGGAATCCAGTCGGTGATGTGCAGTCGCGCGGGGGATTTGCCGGTCATGATGGCCGCGCGTGTTGGCGAGCACACGGCGCACGAAGCGTAGGCCTGCGTGAAGCGCATTCCGGCGGCGGCCAGCCGATCAAGGTTTGGCGTCCGATAAAACTTGCTGCCGAAGCATCCGCCATCCGCCCAACCCATATCGTCGATGAGGATGAGCACAATGTTCGGTTTGACCGTTGGCGTGGCATCGGCGCCGACAGCAGAAACCATCGCAGCAAACGTCACCAGAACGTAGCACAGGAAGACAACAGCCAGACTGGCTGCCCGACAAGTGTGTCGCTTCATTGTGGTGGCATCTAAATGTTGTGTGCCCAAGAGTCTTACGATAGTGTCCATTGGACAATATAAAACACGGCGAGGATGCCGGTCGAGTACTGTCAACAGGCACTATGGCGCTGAACCAACCACTCAATGGGCCCGGCCCGAGTCTCAAACGAGTTCTGGGACTCCCGGCGCTGATTCTTTACGGGATTATCCTCATCCAGCCCACGGCACCCATGCCGTTGTTCGGGGCTGCGGCAGTGAAGGCCCAGGGGCACGTTGTTACGACCATCCTCATCGGCATGGTGGCAATGCTCTTCACTGCGGTCGGCTACGGACGCATGGCCAACGCCTACCCCAGCACGGGCTCCGCATACGCCTATGTCAGCCGTGAGATTCATCCCGCGCCGGGCTACCTGGTGGGCTGGGGCATGATCTTCGATTACGTGATGAATCCCATAATATGCGTCATCTGGTGCAGCGCGGCGGCCCGGAATATCCTGCCCCTGCCTTTCTGGGTATTCGCGGTGCTCTTCACGCTTCTCTTTACTACCATGAATCTTCGCGGAATCGAGGCGAGCAACCGAACCAACGCCATCGTCGCCGCCGGGTTGGGCGTGGTCATCATTCTATTCCTGGGCGCGGCTGTGCGCTATCTCTGGCTGCACCCGCCAGGCGGGTTCGCGGCCTGGCGTCAACCGTTTTACGATCCGCAGACTTTTTCGTTCCATGCCGTTTCGGGCGGCGCGGCGCTGGCGGTGCTGACGTATATCGGTTTCGACGGCATTTCGACCCTGTCCGAGGAGGTGCATAATCCGCGTCGGAACATCCTGTTGGCCACGGTGCTGGTTTGCCTGTTAACGGGCGTGCTGGCTTCCATCCAGGTCTATGCCGCCCAACTGGTCTGGCCGGGAACCAGCTTCCCCAAACTCGAAACTGCTTTTGCTGACGTGGCCGGCAAAGCCGGCGGGCTGTGGCTGTTTCACACCGTGAACATGGCGCTGCTGATTGCCAGCATCGGGTCGGGAGCCGGAGCCCAACTCGGCGCGGGCCGGCTGCTCTATGGCATGGGGCGGGACAATGCGATTCCCCGGAAGTTCTTTGGGGCGATCAATCCGCGCACGCGGGTTCCGAGCAACAACATCATCCTCGTCGGTCTCCTCACTCTCATCGGCGCCTTCGCGCTGACCTACGACCTGGGCGCGGAGATGTTGAACTTCGGGGCGCTCATTGCCTTTATGGGTGTGAACGTCTCATCTTTCGTGCGCTATTTTTTGCGCGCCGAACGGAAACACTTCATCAACCTGCTCGTCCCGGTGCTGGGCTTCGTGGTATGCTTCTACCTTTGGCTAAGTCTCGGCATCGCGGCAAAGACGGCAGGTCTGGTCTGGCTGGCGATTGGGGTGCTCTACGGCGCGTGGCGCACCTCGTGGTTCCGCAAACCCATGGACTTCGCCCGCATTGCCAGTGATGATGAACCCGCTCCGACCGTAGCCACGGAGAATAAGCCGGCGAGTGGGGCTTGGACCGCGAAGCACAAGGATTGAACGCCGCGCCGTAGAGCAATGATCTCGATGCGACTGCAGCGGCAGCGGCAGCGGAAGACACGCAGAGGTGGCAGTTGCGCCCGGAGGCGAATCCAGCCTACCTTTGTTTCATGAAAACAATGACCGTCAGTGAAGCGGAGGCGGGATTCGCCCGGCTGCTCCGTTGGGTGGCAAGCGGCGAAGAGGTGGAAATCTACGACCACCAACAAGCGATAGCCAAGGTCGTGCCATTGCGGAAACGGACAGAAGCCAGCCTGGCGGGCAGCGTTGTGGCGGAAGGCGACTT
>JBAXTC010000381.1:0-7387 GCA_037130375.1 Verrucomicrobiota bacterium
AAACCCCATCAGCGCTGAAAGCGCGATTCATCCTTCGTCCTACCAGCCGCCAGCCACTCGGCGTCAGTGGTTCCAACTGCTGTTTTTGGGTTTAATTCCCATGAAATCGCAGGCTTCGACCAATTCTGTCTTGCGCCCCTGTCCGCGCTCCGAAGAAGATGCGCACCAGCAAACTCTTTTTGACGGGGTGTGGGGCAGGTCTCCGACCTGCCGGTCCACGGAGTCTCCGACTCCGTGGAGGGCCAGAGGCCCCGCAACCGGCAGACCAGCCGATCTGCCCCACGCTGCCCCACAAAATGAGAAATGCTGGCTCACTGCCCGTTCACCGGGCTAATTTCCCATTGCCCCGCCGGGCCGGGTAGTCAACCCTTCGGTTCATGCTCGAGTTGCTTAGAACCGACGCCAGCTCGCGAGCGCGCCTGGGCCGGTTGACCACGTTGCACGGCGTCGTTGAGACGCCGGTCTTCATGTCCGTTGGCACGCTGGGCATTAAGACATCACCATTACACATCTCATGAACGCCGATTATATTTATTTCTGCTCTCCGATTAACGCATTGGTTGAAGGGATATATGAAGAAAAGATTTCTTTTACTGACATCAAGAAACAGGGCGACTTTGGCCTAGGTACTTTCGATCATTTGGATGGTGAAATGGTTATGTTAGATGGCAATATCTATCAAATGACCGCAGATGGCAAAGTGAACAAAGCTGATGAGAATACCTTAACGCCATTTTCATGCGTTACTTTCTATCGGCCTTTAACTGAAGAGTTTCTGGAAGAATCGCTAAGCTATCAAGCTTTCCTGGCATGGCTGGAAAATTTACTACCTTCTCGAAACATCTTTTATGCCCTCCGTATTGAAGGTTATTTTGAGCACGTCAAGGTGAGATCGGTACCCAAATCTGAAAACTACAAACCCTTGGTTGAAGTGGCCCAAACTCAACCTGAATTTGAATTTAGCCAAATCAGAGGAACTTTAGCCGGGTTTTACACTCCGTCTTATATGTCTTCAATCAGTGTGCCCGGCCTGCACTTACATTTTGTCGGATTCAAGGCGGGCAACAACAAGGCCAATCACAGCCACCTCGACCTGGGGAGCTTCGTCTTCGACGCAGCCGGTGTGCGCTGGGCCGTGGACCTGGGCGCGGACGATTACAACCTCCCCGGCTACTTCGGCAACCAGAGGTGGAACTACTACCGCCTGCGGGCCGAAGGCCAGAACACATTGGTGATCAATCCGGGCGACCAGCCCGATCAGGACCCGGCCGCCGCCGCCCAGATCGTTCGCTTTCAGCCTGGGACGGACCGTGCCTTTGCCGTGGCCGATCTCTCCACGGCCTACAGAACGAGTGCCCGGAAGGTTTGGCGTGGGATCGCTCTATTGGACCGTGCCAAAGTTGTGGTGCAAGACGAGATTCAGGCGGACAAACCCGTCGAGCTTTGGTGGTTTATGCATACCCCGGCCAGTGTGAAAATCGAGGACGACGGCCGCACTGCAACCCTGCAGCAGGTCGGCAAGAAACTCCGCGCCGAGATACTGTCGCCAACCGAAGCGCGGTTCCAGCTCATGGACGCCCAGCCGTTGCCCGCTTCACCACACCCCGAACGCCAGGCGAAGAACGCAAACACTCGGAAACTGGCGATCCACATGGCCGGCATCCGTAACTCCGTTCTCACCGTAGTCCTGACCCCGAATCCGTCAATGGACGAAGCTTCCGTCCAGCAGGTGAAGGTGTCCACTTTGTCTGATTGGTAAAGCGGCGCATGAAGCAATCTTCCCCTGCTCGGCTGTTCTGCTAGATTAGCCCCACTATGTTATCTGCCTCATTAACAAAAAGAGCCTGGAGACGATCGATCACTTGAATTGGCATGGTCCGCCCCCTCAGCGATGCAGGGAAAATTGCCTTTGACCACGCCGCAGGATCCCCATTAATCTCCCTTCGTGCAAGAACGACACGAATGACATTCATGCCAGCGCAATCAATTGAGAGTGCATCCATCGGTGCCGCGATGCCGCTGGAAGGGCGCAAAGCAGTAATCGCCCATTTCAATGAAAAAGTCGGCAGATCCCTTTTGAAAAGTCCGCCAAGCAAGGACTTCGTTTCGTCAATGCTTATATGGTAGGTCCGACAAATGTGATAACGCCGGAGATTCCCTTCGAGAATTTGCAGGCCCTCATCGATAACCCTTAAAACTATGCGCAACAACACCTCCGTCTTCCGAATTCTGATATGCACCCTGTTGATGGCCCTGATCTCAGGGTCCTATGCAGCCGAGCCTGCCTCGGACGCCATGAAGGCGAAGCATCAATGGGTGCTACAGCATCTGCAGGGCAAGGGCAACCCACCGCCCTTCTCTTTCATATACGGCGGACAACCGTCCAAAGCCGTATTAAAAAAGGGATGGCGCTCCGAAAATGCCTCCCGGCTCGACGCAAACCGACTGCAGCACATCACCACCTGGACGAATGATAGCCTGCAAGTGAAATGCATTGCGGTTGAATACAGTGATTTTCCAGCAGTGGAGTGGACTGTCTATTGCAGCAACATAGGCTCTAAGCCAACTGCCCTTCTGGAGGACATTCAAGGCTTGGATGTAACATTGTCACGCAAGGCAAACGATCCGGAGTTCACCTTGAATGGAATCAAGGGAGACTGGACAACTGCGGATAGTTTTGAGCCTTATCAGCGCACCCTTAAACCTTCCACGGTCTCGAAGTTGTCCCCCTTATCTTACTCTGGAAAGTCCAGCTCAGGCCCGGATGGCTGGCCCTATTATAACCTTCAAACGCCGGGCGGTGGTATCATGATGGCTATCGGCTGGCCTGGCCAATGGGCCAGTTCTTTCACGCGGGATGCTGCCGGAAACTTGCGAATCCAGGCCGGTCAGGAGCTGACACACCTCAGTCTGAAACCTGGGGAGGAGATCCGAACACCTTTAATTGCAATGTTGTTCTGGCGGGGAACCGATGTCGTGCGAGCCCAAAACCTTTGGCGCCGGTGGTATATGGCCCATGTGATACCAAAAGTGGATGGAAAGCCACTCGAACCTGTCACTCAGATTCAGGTTGACGGCTCCGATACAAACAATGTGTTGGGATTTCTGAATGCCGGAATTCATCCGGACATCTGTTGGCGGGATGCTGGCGGCAGCTACACCTGGTATCCAAATAGCACTGGGCCCTACAAGGGTGACGATTCCTGGCTGAACACCGGGACCTGGGAGGTCGATTCCAAACGATACCCACAAGGGTTTAAACCATACAGCGACTGGATCCATTCTCGTGGGATCAAATTCCTGCTCTGGTTCGAGCCTGAAAGAGTGGGTGATCCCGGTTCCTGGCTGGGGACGAATCATCCCGAATGGCTTTTGCCCGGGAACTCCCCTGTAAAAGAGCCAACCACCGCACACGACGCCAAACTCCACGCTCAAAACCAGGGCAATACTCATGGGAAAATCCTCAACGAAGGGCATCCCGCGGCTTTCAATTGGCTGACGAATCATATTACTCAGCTTATTAAAGCCCAGGGCATTGACTGGTATCGCGAGGACATGAATGGGGACGGGCCACTTCCCGCATGGCGCAACAATGACGCCCCCGATCGGCAGGGGATTACTGAGAATCTCTATGTCCAGGGTCACCTCGCATACTGGGATGCACTGCGAGCCATGAACCCGGGGCTGCAGATCGACTCCTGTGCTTCAGGCGGCAGGCGCAATGACCTGGAGACGATGCGACGAGCGGTGCCTTTCACCCGCAGCGACTTCCAGTTCCTGGAAATGAAGGATGTTGTGGAGGGCAACCAATGCCATACCTACGGGCTGGCCTTCTGGCTTCCTTATCAAGGCTCCGGATGCCGTTTTTACGACCCTTATTCATTTCGCACTTTTTATATGGCCGAGTTCGGAATGTGCGCGGGCATCTCCCCCGCCAACCAGGCCGCACAGGTCCAGGCTTACACCGAATGTAAAAAGGTGGCGCCGCTGATGCTCAACGGTGACTACTATCCATTGACTCCCTACAGCATGAGCAAGGCGGTCTGGATCGGATGGCAATTTGATTGGCCCGAGAAAGGCCAGGGGTGTGTTCAAGTTTTCCGTCGGGCTGATAGCAATGAAGAGGCAAGAACTTTCACTCTGAATGGCCTGAACCCCGCTGCAACGTATGAGCTGACAAATCTCGATTCAAAAGCTCCGGTTCAAATGTCAGGGAAAGAGCTGCTTGAGAAGGGTTTGACCATCCGAATGAGCGAAAAACCCGGTTCCGCGATCGTTATCTATAAGCGGGTGGAACGTAAATAAACCAGCGGCAGCAATTAGCTTGCCTTGGACTGGTGGCGCCGGGCAACGGCTTCACCAGCCTTTTTCTGATAAGCTGGCCTGGTTGTTCCAGAAGCTCCATCATCCGGCCAAGGTACTGCAAAGCCCGTATGGGTCGAAATCCAGCAACCGGCGAGACCATCACAATTGCGGCAAAACAAGTGCAGCGGCTGGGCTGGGATTGGGGGCAGAATCCATTTGGGATTCATCTGAAATGTCCGCAAGGCTGGCTCAAATACTGGTTTGTTGAGATGCGCACTACCCCGGCAACCAAGCAAACCCGAGCTTGTGTTCTCCAACCAGATGCTCCTTAATCAATCAGGTTTGGGCGGAATACTCTGATGGACATTTGCAAAACCCACTCGCAGGCGTGGCGGATTAACATCCAGTTCAATCCGGCGTAGGCCATCACATGGGTGACCACCAGCTCAAGCGCCATGCAGAACAGAGTTGATCAAACCGAGTTGCTCGACATCCTCGCCGAGGCTGTCGATGCCAGCAATGGGTGGAAACGGATTCTGTCCCGTTGTTCGACGCCAAAACAAACTACCCCCAGACCGCCTCTCACTTATGTCGCAGAATAAAGCTCCCTCATCGGCCAGCGTCGGCACTCGCCTTCGAGCCGCGTTAACTGATGAACAGATTCAAACCCTGCTCGATGTCGTCGCTGAAGCCGGCCATCTGCAGGCAGTGGACGACCGGCTCCGGTCGGCTGATCCAAACTTGGCGGATACCGTCGGGCGAATCCTGTTCGAGCCAGGAACCCAATCTGGGGCGGTTGCATCCTCCCAGAAGACCCTGGAGATGTGGAATGAACTTTGGGCAGTTTGGACCGACCATGTCGCTGAAGTGAGCGACGAAGAAGGGCCTTACGCCAATCAAGAAGAACACTGGCACCCGCCTTACTTCGATCACGGGGCACTGGCCGAGGATCTCGAGCAAGCGGCGGGTCCCCTTTCCGAATGGATTGATCGGGCTTTTCCTTTGGTGAATGAGCCTGATGTGTTTCTGGAAAGCTTGGCGGAGATTGACCAAAATGTGCTATCTCTGCCGGACTGGTTCCAGCCGGTGGATGACAACTTTGTGCTTGGACCGCGTGCCAGTTCCTGCCTGCTTCGGTGGACATGGCTGGGCTTGGCATGTCAACCCGGGCCCGGTCAAAGGCTGGTGGACCTCCTGTGCGGCTTGGAGCTTCCGGGCCAGCACAGCGAACTGGATCGAGATGCCTGCTTCCAATTCCTTGCCGAATTGCCTGAAAGCGTATGCCACGAGATACACGTCAACCCCCCGCCACGGACTCCCGCTCCCCGGATTCCGTTCCGCAGTCCGCGCCCCGCTCCGCTACTCGCGCGCGTCACACAAAAGCTTTCTTGCTGCAAATCCCCGCGACTCAGCACATCCTCCAGCCCGTTGGGTGTGGAGCAATAATGGACTATGAATCTGCCAACTGTCTTTGACAGATGCGAGCCCAGGGAAGACGTCCTCAAGGGCACCATCGCCGATGCTGATTTCGCCGCCGACCTGGCCAAGGTCATCGGCGGCATTGCCTCCGATGATTACCAGAAGCCCGATCGCTTCTTCTCCAACACCTACCCCACCGAGGGCCTCAAGAACCTGCTTCGCAATGTTCTGGCCCGCCTGACCGGCGAGGGCAGCGCCGCTGCCGCCATCTTCCGCCTCGACACCAGCTACGGCGGTGGCAAGACCCACGGCCTGATCGCCCTCACCCACGCCGCCAACGGCATGAAGGGGGTCGCCAACGTCTCCGAGTTCGTGGACCCCAAGTTCGTCCCCAAGACCAAAATCCGCATTGCCGCCTTTGACGGCGAGAACGCCGACCCCGCCAACGGTCGCAGCATGGGCGACGGCGTCCTTGCTCACACCCCGTGGGGCGAGCTGGCCTACTCGCTGGCCGGCAAGGCCGGTTACGACTGCGTCCGCAAGAGCGACGAAACCCACACCGCCCCCGGCGCGGAAACCCTGGCCGAGCTTTTCGGTGGCGAGCCATCCCTGATCCTGCTGGACGAACTCTCCGTCTATCTGCGCAAAGCCCGCAACCTCCACGGAACCGCCGCTGGCGAGCATCTCAGCGCCTTTCTCACGTCCCTGTTTAAAGCCGTCGAAAGCAATCCCCACGTCTCCTTGGTTTACACTCTGGCCATCGGCAAGGAGGGCAAAGCTGGCGATGCCTACAGCGCCGAGAACCAGTTCATCGCCGACAAAATGGCCGAGGCGGAAAGCATTTCGGCCCGCAAGGCCACCCTCCTCAACCCAACCGAGGATCAGGAGACCGTCCATGTCTTGCTTCGCCGCCTGTTCTGTAAAATCGACACCGCCAAGGCCGCGCCCGTGATCGAAGCCTACCGCTCCCTCTGGCTCGCCAACAAGGACGTGCTTTCCTCGGACGCGACCCATCCCGAGACCAGCGCCGCTTTCCGCGCCAGCTACCCGCTCCACCCAGAAGTCATGGAGACCCTCACCACCAAAACCGCCACGCTGGCCAACTTCCAGCGCGTTCGCGGCATGTTGCGCCTTCTGGCCCGCACCATCGCGCAGCTATGGGACACCAAACCCGCCGGCGCCACCGCCATTCACTTGCACCACGTTGATCTAGGGTTCGAGCCCATCCGCCAGGAAATCTTCACCAAGCTGGGCCGCACTGAGTTCATCCCGGCGGTGAACCACGACATTGCCGGCGGCACCAAGAAACCCCTCGCCGTCGAGCTGGACGAAAAGCACTACGCCGGCCTCGCCCCCTACACCACCTACACTGCTCGCACCGTCTTCATTCACAGCCTGGCCTTCAACGACCAGCTCAAGGGCCTCTCATCCGAGCGCCTACGCTTCTCCGTTGTCGGCCCCGCCTTCGACCTCAGCTTCCTTGACGCCGCGTGGAAACGCTTCCAGGGCGAGTCCTCCTATCTGGACGACCGGCCCGGCGTCCCGCTCCGGTTCCTCGCCGAGGCCAACCTCACCCAGGTCATTCGCCGCGAGGAGTCCAACGTTGACTCCGCCCAGGCCCGCGCCGAACTCAACGACCGCATCAAAACCATCTTCGGCGGCA
>JBAXTC010000382.1:0-7385 GCA_037130375.1 Verrucomicrobiota bacterium
TGCCTACCCCCGCCGGAGAACTCAGCGGCCCCGTCGCGGCAGACGAATGCAAACCAAGCCCCTGCACATAAGACGACCCCTCAACGTTTGCTTTCATGCCCCCCCGAAACACCGGCCCCGCTTCTATCCACCACTCCTGGGCACTGCTTGTCAGGGGGATAAAACCATTGGCCAGTGCCAATGCACCAAAGCCCAACCAACAAAATGTCGCTCTCATTAGTCTTTACCCTTTCCAAGTTCTGCATTCGATAGTACGCTAAGATAGTGCGCTAAATAAGTTCCTAATCAACTTCTTAATATGAAGTCGCCTCGGGGTCAAACCTGTTCTTGGCCGTGTCTCAATTGTTGCGTTTCATTACTTGAATTCTGTCTAATGCATTGATTACGCGGCGTAAGTTACGCTGGTTGCCGGGCGGGAACTATCGCAGTTTGGGACATGTGGATTCACAAAGCGGACATGGCCAGAACCCAGATGGCATTCACCCACAGATTCTGCTGACGAGGCGTATAATGCAGCGCTGTTATTGCAATTCCCCGGCCGGGCCATGCTCCTGCCCTCATCCGAGCAGGGACTCGGATAGGCCAGCGACATTGATGACAGCAGTGCGGTTCAAGGCGCGAGGATGGAATCAGCGGCTCCCATCGGCAGTGAACAGCACATGATGCTGCCAACTCACCTGAATAGTGCGTGCGAGGGACTATCCCGATTCCAGCCGGCAGGCCAGTTGACGGGCGGTTCAGGCAGACATGGGGCTGCCCAAGGCTCGCCGAAGCCGTTCCAGAGCCGGTTATTGAAGCTCGCCTCAGCCGGCTTGATGGATTGGACGTGCCCGTCCAGAAAACCGAGGTTGGCGCGTCCAGCGTGGCGGGAAGAAAGGTAAGAGGCATGCTCCCCCCCGGCCCACGGTTCGTCCTGATCCCGGCTGCCGGCGGGCAAAAACGGCGGGTCAATGACGTAGCCGTGATTGCCAATGCGCTGCACGCTTTCCGCAACCGGCAAGGCGGTGGTAACCGCCTCGGGCGGCAGCGGTTCATAAGGCTCCTGGGTGCCGGTGCCATCCGAGCAGGCAAAGTCAAGGGTAGCCGAAGGAAACGGAATGGAAGTCAGCCGCACCGGGAAGCGCTCGAAGGCGCCCGAGCGTAGCACGCGCGCACTGCCAAGGAATTTGTAGTTGTAGCCGTAAGGAGCGTTTCGGCCAGCCAGCCAGTGGGGCACAGCGGGATCGCGAATCACATCGTAGCCGCAGGTGAGCTGAGCAGCAAAGACGTTGAACCAGCGCAGACGGGTTCCGTTAGCCAGCTTCCACTGGTGTGCGGGCAAGGTTTGCTCCGTATCCGCATAGAGGTGCAGTGCGATGCCCAATTGCCGGAGATTGCTCGAACAACTGGCCGCGTGGGCTCGTTGCTTTGCCTTGGCGAGAGCGGGCAAAAGAAGACTCGCCAGCACCGCGATGATGGCAATCACGACCAACAGCTCGATGAGCGTGAAAGCTCCCATAGGGGATTGGGGACATGCCTGTGAAAGATTCCAGCGCCTCATGTATCGTTTTCGCCGTGCCGACATCATAGAAATGCCAGAAAGTCTCATGTAATGTCCTGCCTTCCGCCCGCTTCACGCCTGGCGGCAAGAGGACCATGCCGTCCTTTGCCGTTTCCGCATAACGCATGGCCTCATTTACTTTACAGCACCAGGGAAGTTCTTGCTCTTACTATCAATCCACTTGTAATACATCGGTCTTCCAATACCCAACGGCCAGATAGCATAGAACAGGGCTGTCCCCTCGAAAGCATACGTATCGAGACACTTGTAGGTGACGTAGGATAGGCCAAAACTATCTTTACCTGTTTCTTGGCCTGGACCGATCACAATGCCGATGCTCGTGCCGAACTGTGACGGGTTGGTGACGCCCATGAACCAGTTTACGCTGAAACCCAACCACCCCGCACCGGCGCTCGTACTTAACGAGAGGAACGGCCCGGAGTAATCGGCATAGTTCTTCACATTCCAGCAGACACCCGCATACAATTGAACGGAAAAGCCGACGCTGCCGAGACTAAACGGACTTGTGGAACCAGGAGTCGCACCGAGGCCGGGACCGAACCACACCCACTTGCTTATCATCCCGTCCCTCATGCTCGCCAACATTTCGCCACCGAAGTTTCCGGTGCCAGCCCCGCCTGCCTCCGCAAAACCCAGTGGCGCCGCAGCTAACGCATTACCCAAAAAGTGCCTTAGAGCATCCGGAGTGTCTGTAAAACCATCCAATGCTGTAGCAGCGCCAGAGATCGCCTCAGCCACAAAAGGACCCACAACAGGGCCTGAAATGCTCACACCCACTCCCCAAAGTGCTGCATCAGGCCAAGCGTCATTATTAAATGCCGCACCAAGCGCCATCATCATACCCACACTCGCTATGCTGAGAACCACCGCAATGATGGCGAGGGTCGTCAAAGTCTCCGCCAAACTGCCGTCCATGCCACTCGGATCTGAAGCGTTTACCGGGTTGCCTTGGCAATAGGCGTACTTGTGAAGGCTCTGGGGATCCCTGGGCGAGCCGGCATACGGGTCCATCGACATGAAGGTACCGGTCCCCGGTTGATAAAACCGAGCCCTCAAGTTGTAGAGGTTGAGCATTGAATCATACTGCTCGCCCGAATACAGCATTTTTGTGGTTGAAGGATTAGCCGGAGTCGGGTTGCCTCCCAGCATAATGCCGTAGGCATCATACCCGTAGTAATCGGTTACGGTGCTCACACTAGAGGCCAGTTGACGGACCGAATCATGGCCGTCCTTCAAGAAATAGGCGCCCTCCCCGGTGGGCGCAGTGCTCTGGGCGATGATGTCATCGCCGATCGTATAGGAAACCGAGGGTGCCGCGCCAACGGCAGGAAGTTCCTCCAATACCTGTGGATAGCCAGTGCGGTTATACGGGTCCACCAGGAAGAGGTTGGTGGAAGCCGACTGCGCCGCGCCATTGACAATGACGTGGGATGTGGTCCGGACCCGAATCCCATCGTAATTGTAAAGCTGGGCCGTGCTTTCAACAATCTGGCTGCCGGCGTTGGTGTAGGTTCTCGTGCTGCCAGTCAGTTTCCTGGAAATGTTGTATTGGTAAACCACTGTTTCGGGCTTGGAACCAGTCGTGATTTTTTGAATGACCGAACCATTGGCGTCGTATTGGTAGGTGGTGACGGAGCCATCCATACCCCAGGTATCGGTGGTCAAGGCGGAATAATAAACCGCTTGATTGGCCATGACCTGGAGGTCGAAGCCCATCAAGAACATCAGTGCCACCAACAGGCCGGAGATACACTGGGGCAACAGCGCGTGGCGCGGGCTCAAATCAAGCGTCAGCACCACCGGACGACCGCGGCGGCGGAGCAACGCCAGGCCGGCCGGCAGAAGGAGGGCAGCCAGCAGGCCGTAGGGCACGGCCTTTACAGCGTAATAGCACCATTCGGCAACTTGCGGGTCGCAGGCCGGGAGCAGCAGCCCGTTCGGACCGAGGATGGGCGGGCGGAACGAAGCGCCTCCCGAGGTCGCAGTGTTTACCACATTGCTCTCCATCAACAACCGGTCGTTGGCGTCATAACTATAGTACGTCGTCAGGGTCTTGCCAGCAGTCGTCACGGCGCGGCAAAGCCGGTTGCCGACCAAGTCATAAATGTAGCTGGCCTGATAACCGGAACCGCCACCCCGGTCTGTTGCGGTTTCACGAACCAGGCGGTTCAACTCATCGTAAGCGTAGGAGATGTTGTTGGTGTGTACCGCCCCATCCGGTCCAGTGACGATTTCGATCACGTTGGTGCGCTCGTTCACGGCATTGCACTGGTAAGCGAATGACATCAGAACGGTCCCGTTTGTTGCTACGTGACGCAACCCTGTAAGACGGTTCAAGGCATCGTAACTGTAGAGCGTCATAATGCCATTGGGCAGGGTTACAGAGGCGCGGTTGCCCACCGGAGTATAGGCATACGTCGTGACCTCGGGCGTGCTGAGAACCTGGCCGTTACGCTTGACAGCGGTGACCGTCTGAAGCCGGCCAAGTTGGTCATAACCGCAGCGAGTATCGGTATTGTCCGTGAAGGTGCGAATCTTGCGCCCGGTCACCGTGTCATAGGCATAGTTGATCACGCCTTCGGGCGTGGATAGCTGAGTTACCCTGCCATCCAAATCGTAGGTCTTCTGAGTCGTTCCACTTGAATCCTCAACATTAATAACCTGTCCAAGCCCGTTGTAACTGAGCGAATCCACCTCCACGGGAGCGTTGCTTCCGGGCAGGTAAAACTTCCTTCCAATGAGGCGGCCATTATTATCATAAGCATATTCCGTGGTCTGACCGTCGAAATCAATACTCTGGAACTGGTCGCCAAAACCATTGCGCGTCAATCTCTCGGTTTGGCCCAGAGGCAGCGTGCGGGAAATCAAGCGATTGAACTGGTCATACTGGAACGATGTCGTGCGGCCCTTTGGATCTGTCTGGTGCGAAAGGTTGCGATTAGCATCAAATCCCAGCCCGTAAAACGGCACGGCGGGTGTGTTGCTGGCCTCCGGGTCAGTGGTCTGAGGCAGCGTAATCCCATTGCCCACACCGAATTGATCATAACTGATCTGTCGCGTGTGCCCGAGCGGGTCGGTTTGGGTGAGCACCTTGCCGGCGGCGTCGTAGGTTGTGCTTGCGGTCGCTCCATTGGCATATACCACTCGCACCTTCCGTCCGGCAGCGTCATAAATGAAATCGGCTTCGTTCCCCAGCGCGTCAATGACAGCGGTGTTCCGACCGGCGGCGTCGTAAACCCTCACCGTTCGGTTGCCAAGGGCATCAACAATGGCGGTGTTTTCGCCGGCCGCATTATACTCATAACGCGTGGTTTGCCCGACTGCATCGGTAAACCCAACCTTGCGGCCGACTGCATCGTAGGTGGTGTAATTTGAGGAAATCACCCCGCCACTGGAAACAAACTGGGACTGCAACACCGGAACGCCCCCGGAAGAGGACGGGGTGAGTTCGATCTCAACATTAGCCAGCCGAAGCGCGGAGATGGCGCGGCCGTTGGCATCGTAAATGGTCCGGGTTCCGTTCGCACTCTGGCCGGGGAGATGCGGATCCTGGACCACAGTCTGGCGGCCGTTCGCGTCATAGAGCATGCGGACGACGGTGCCAATCGGCGACCGAATCTGGATTAGATTGCCAAGCGCATCGTACGTATTGGAGACAACATTGCCGCGGGCATCCGCAGTTTGAATCCTATTGTTGTTCTGGTCATAAACGACAGAGTTCGACAGGCCCAGTTGATCAACCTGATTGGTGATACGCCCGGCGGAGTCGAAGCCTGCTTGCGTCACCAGCGTGCGAACATCGTTGGAATTGGCCGGATTGATCCATTGAAACTGTTGCCCGGTGACATGCCCGTTGCGATCATATCCAAAGTTCATGAGCATGCCGGCAACATTCACAGACTGCGATGGACTGGACCCCGATCCGAAGTTCAGGTGGAGGGAGGTTAATCCTGTGGGATCGACGAAGTCGGTGAGATTGCCAGCAGCGCTGTACTTCTGCTGGGCAACGTTACCCAATGGGTCCACGAGTTGTGTGGGCCGGCCCGCGGCGTCATATACCATGGAGCTGACATGGCCCAAAGGATCGGTCATCGAAAGAGGATTGCCGAGCGAGTCCACTGTGACCGCCGTTACACGGCCAAGAGGATCCGTAATGGCGGTAATAAAGTTATTGTTGTTGTACTGCAGGGACATCGTATTCCCCAATGGGTCCGTCATCGATGTCAAGTTGTTGTTGGAATCATAAGCCATCCTGGTGGTATTGCCGAGCGGATCGGTGCGGGAGATGAGATTGCCTCGCTGATCGTAACCAATCTGTGTAGGATTGCCCATGCGGTCGAACACGGTGGCGGTCTGAGCTGCAGGGTTATGCTGGATGGCCGTAAGGTTCCCGTTTGCATCCAACGTGCCGATCAGCCTGCCGAGACTGTCGAATTGCGCGCGAAGCACAGGAACCCCGCGTGGATCCTTGATTTCCGTCAGGAAATGCGGAAACTGCGGGTTCGTGTAGAGATAGGTAAACGTTGAATAAACAGGAGCGTTCGTGTTGCTGCCATCGGTCAGTTTGCTGACGGTTACCAGGTTGCTAATCGAGTCATACCCATAAATCACATCCGCCGGGCCGGATGGATTTCCGTTCGCGTCCAAATGCTGCGGCGTGTAGATTCCCGCGACACGCCCTGAGGTGTCACGCTGGAAGCGGATGGACGAAACCTGTTGGTTGGTAGCATTGAATTGGACAATGCTCTGCAAATCGGTTGCGGTTTCGCTATGCACAAAGTCTGTGTGAGCGCCGCTCGGCTGGGTTATTTTGCTGAGATACGGAGTCGAGTAAGCGTGGACGAAGCCCGCAAAGTCGCTGCTGGCGTAGAAGTGCTCTTGCAGGTCTTGGCGGTCGATGTGATATTGTGTTCCGTCCTGCAATGTCAGTATGAAGCCAGGCCAGTCGAATGCCTGCCAATCGGTGTCGAAGCCGGCGACTTGCCAAATCGGCGGCAAGCCCGGAAGCGTAATCAGAGTCGATGAGCAGGTCGGAACCAGGCTGGCATTGACCCATGCCGGGGGCGTCCAGACCGCGTTGGCCTGGAAGAAACGCCCGGCGACAATGGAGAACGCGAAGGTAACACGACGGCCCGTATTGGGCATGGTGAGCGTCACATCCCAACTGCCGCCCGTGCGGAGACTGAACGTCGTGCCATCAATCACGTCCTGGATATCCGCCCGCTGGTCGCCAACTATCACACCAAGGTCAGAGACACTGTAGGTCCACGAATAGCCGAAGTCGGCGGAGGTTGGGTTGAGCGAATCATAGGTGCGGGTTACCTGGAGGCCGACCCCTTGAACCGGAAGAACCAAATCCTGTTGCGCGAAGGTCAATTGCCCCAACTTGAGGGGTGAGTCCACGGCAACCTGCGCTGTAGCCGTCGCCACCTGACCGTTGGCCTGAACTTCCAACATCAGGGTATAGGCGCCGTTGCGGACCCGGGTGAAATCGAGGTTACCCAGGCTGCCGCCGGCGGGCACGCGGCCTTCGCGCCAGCCTCCGGCATCCACCGGCGCCGGCGTCACGTCTGCGACGAGCGCGCCGTTGACGTCAAAGAGGTGAATTCGGTATGCCACAGGCACGGGCACGCCCGGAGCATCGGCGGTGCCCAACAGGTTGAAAAAGCCGGCCTGAATACTGGTCGTATCGGTCGCGGAAAGGTTGGCGATAGCGGCCACCGGCGGAGTGGCATTACCGATGACGGTGAAGGTCGGAGCCGAATAGCTGGACTTGCCGGCCGGGTCGGTGGCCAGGAAGGTAATCTGCTCGGCGACGTTTACG
>JBAXTC010000383.1:0-7381 GCA_037130375.1 Verrucomicrobiota bacterium
CAGAAGATTGGAGGTCTGCGGCACCCCGTGCGCATCTCAGCCTTCGGACGACTAGGTGCGCGCATTTGCGAACAAAGCCGACAGCCGCGTGGCTCGTTTCGGCGGAAGCGTGAGAAAAGAGACAGCGCGCGATCGGCCCGATGGTGCGCGACTGCCCCGTGCATCTTCCCAATCCGCTCCCGCAATGCCGCCGCCTGTTCGGCGGGCGAGCGATTCCAGTAATCCAGCGGCTGCCGTCTAGACTCCACGACAGTTTGCGCTTCCTGCACCGCCTTTTCAATTTCATCGAGCACGGTAAGTTGCTTCTGAATTAGCACGGCAGCCTGTGTCACGTCCCAGAACCGGAAACCCGGTCGCACGACATAAACCGGCGTGGTAACCGCTTCGGACTTGTCGCGGCCCACAGCGTGCGCCGCGAGCCAACCGCCGTGACCAGCGGGAACGGTGGCGGTGAATTCGAGTTCATCCTGATCATCACGAAGATTCATGGGGAGAGATTATCGCGTGCGGGGGAGCGGAAGCGGCTCAACATCAGAGTCATTGATCCAGCGGGCATCCAGTTTTTCACCGCGAAGATAGCGTTCATAGAAACCCCGCAGCTCATCGCTGGCGAAAGGATACTCGTCAAAGATTTGTCCCCTGCCCAAGACGCGTGGGTCTGCCTGCTCCTGTAGCTCGCTGAACAGTTGTACCCGCAGTTGAAGCGTCTCAGCGCGAAAGGCCGCATCGCCCGCCACGTTCTTCAGGCAATTCGGGTCGCGACGCAGGTCGTAAAGTTCCTCCGCCCCACGCAGACCAAAGGAAAGCTCCCAACGATGTTCTTGCTTCGGACTGAGGCGCGTTTTCAGGGTCTCGGTTTTCGTCGGGCTGCCGCCGCAATCCGTGTAGCCGGTCTCTGGATTACCCGAGGGCCACCGCGCCGGTTCGAAGTTGTGCAGGTAAAGCAGATCGTTCTTCACGATGCCTCGAACCCGATAGCCCCAGTCATGCGGCCGACCCACATCGTTCCTCTCCCGGCCAATGATGACGTGGTCGCGCACGGCGCAGGCTTGCCCGGATTTCGCAGAGCGAAAAATGTCATTCAAGCTGCGACCTGCTATCGGGGCCATGCCGACCTGTTTCTCGGTGATTCCGGCTAATTCGAGGAACGTCGGCGCGAAGTCAATGAAGCTGACGTAGTCGGTCACGATTCGCCCGGGATTGCGGATGCCCTCAGGCCACTGCACGGCAAGGGGCATGTGATCGGAATCGTCGTATGCCTGCCCCTTGACGCGAGGGAATGGCATGCCGTTATCGGACGTAGCCACTACCAGGGTGTTGCTTAAGATGCCCCGATGTTCGAGCAGGTTCAGCATCCGCCCGAGGTGATGGTCAAAGTGCTCAACTTCGAAGCCGCATAATCATTGTTGGCGATGCCGCTGGTCGGCGGTGCGGTGGTGTGTTGGTTGAAAGCTTTGCCGGTCATCTGACGCAACTGCCCGGAGGCGTTGGTGGCCACGCCCGGCCCCCAACCCTTGCCTGTCATCCCCACGTAATAGCCGTGCTCTGCCAGCGCCTCCGCCCAGGTTTTGAACTCCGGCGGAAAGTAGCAGATATGGTTCGCGGCGGCTTGGAGTTGCCAAGGGTTCCGTCCGGTCAAGATGCTGGAGCGGGACGGAGCGCACTTGGCACTGGGCGTATAAGCGTGAGTGAATAGAATGCCCTGCCGTGCCAGTCGGTCAAAAGCCGGTGTCTGCATCCAGCGACAGCCGTAGGCGCCGGCGTGGCCGTAGGACCAGTCGTCAGCGACGGCGAAGAGAATGTTCGGACGCGTCGAGCCCACGGCGTTGAATCCGGCCAACGTCATCACCGCCGCCACAACACTCCGATAATCGTGGAAAAGTCCGCCGACTGCCGTCGGCGGCTACGATTTTGCAGGTTCTTGAATCCGCCCTGGGCAAACCCTGCCGCCCCCCCAAAGAAACACTCTCACCCTTAAACATCTGACCTACCCTGACGACCTTTGGCCCTTGACTCAATACACCCGTTTGGGGGCATCGACACAATACGAGGATTATGAGAGGATTAAGTAAAATGCTCGTCGAATGAATGCAATCCCTCTGTTCGGAAGATACCTGCTGACCGCAGCGTTCGCTTTCTCTGCTTACATACTGTGCGCCCGGGCCGCAGTTGAGAATCCCACACCAACCAACCAATCAATCACCGCCCGTCGCCCCGACTCCGACAACGACCTGCGCTATTGGCTGGAGAACATGGTCGTATTCCACCGCTTCACGCCCGACGAAGTCACGGCGGCCACAGGGTTGACCACGAACGAAGTCGCGGCAGCCGTGGCGAAGTTTCAATTGCAGAACCGTCGTCCCCCACGGCGCAAACACGGCGAACCGCTGCGCGTCCTGCCTTATCCCGGCGGTCGCCATCCGCGCATCGGCTTCCTCGAAGGCGCGATTGATCCGCAACGCGAAACGAAAGTCAGCGTTTTCACGCCGTGGAATCTGACCGAGTATGTGGTTGTGGACGTGCCCGAGGCGGTGTTTTGCAACAAGGGCCTGACATATCTGGCTCACACGCACATCAAAACGCTCTGGGATTTGCAGGGCATCCAGCTTCCGCCGATCGAATGGCAGCGCCTGCCCGGCGGCTTGCTCACGATGGAGCGCACGTTGCCCGATGGTGTCGCGTTCGGCACGCGCGTCACCCCGCACAAAGACGGCGTGCTTTTCGACCAATGGTTGCACAACGGCACAACCAACCGGCTCACCGGCCTGCGCGTGCAAAATTGCGTGATGCTGAAAATGGCCGGGGGCTTCAACCAACAGACCAATCAGCATACGGTGTTCGCCCCACCCTACGCCGCCATCCGTTCGCAGACCGGAAGCCGCTGGATCATTACTGCTTTCGATCCCTGCCAGCGACCGTGGGCCAATCCGCCCGTTCCTTGCATTCACTCGGACCCGCAGTTTCCCGATTGCGCGCCCGGTGAGACGACCCGCATTCGCGGTTGGTTGTCGTTTTACGAAGGCAAGGATGTTCAGAACGAATTCAAGCGCCTGGACGCGCTGGGCTGGCGTGAGTTGAAACCGCACTGACGAATTGCCATGCTGAGTTACACCACAAAAGAAGAAGTCATGACCGCACTGAAAACATTCATCACTCTCGCCCTGCTTCTGCTCTCCCCGTTGCTGGCCGTTGCCGATGGCAGCGTCCTGCCGCTGAAGCAATCCAAGGACACCGTGCGCGTGGCCGTCGCCCAGATGACCATCAAGCGCGAGGAATTAAAACCCGGCCAGGACACCGTGGACGCGCTTGTGCCTTGGATGCAGCGCGCCGCCGCCGGGAAGGCCGACCTTCTGGTGTTTCCCGAATACCTGCTGGGCGACTTTCACCTGCCGGACAAGCTGACGGAAAAACTTTGCGAGTCGGCAAAACGCTTCAACTTAAATGTTGTTGTTGGCGGTTGGGAATATCTGCCCGGCAAGACAATTCAGCACCCACCCGAGCCGGGCACTTACGCCAATTCCGTCCTCGTCGTCAGCCGCGACGGAAAAATTGCTGGCAAGCACTGGAAGATGCACTCGGCTGTCGGCGCAAACTCGCCCTACTGCTGGCCGCCTGAACCCGGCGAGCGCGGCGAGCAAACAATGGTTCTAGGCGCGGAGAACGGCGTCGTGGATTTGGATTTCGGGCGCATCGGTTTGCTCACCTGTTACGACGGCTATTTCTTCGAGAGTTTCGAGATGGCGTCGTTACGTGGCGCGGAAGTTCTGGTCTGGGTGAATTCTCGCCCCGGCATGGTTGAACCCCACATCGTCAAGTCCGCCAGCTTCATCACCTGCACCCACGTCATCGCGTCGAACCAATCCGTCGGTTGCGGCTCGGCGATTTGCCCCTATCCCGGCTGGGCACTGGCAGCGGTGGCGGAGAAGCTGGGTGAAGAGGCGTTCATCGTCGCGAACCTCGACCTCGCTGAAATCCGGAAGCAGCGGTCGAACAACCGCATGTTGCACCAGCGTCGCCCGCAGATTTACACACCGATCACGCAGGCATGGCAGCCCTGGGAAGCGTATCCTGATTTGAAATCATTCCGCTACGCGCCTAAAACGCCGGACGTGAAGGCGAAGAACTAAAATCATGATGAAATTCACACGACGAGATTGGCTGGCCCTCTCCGCGCTCGCCATGACGCCCGGCCCCGACTGCGTCACCACCCGGTTCCGGTTGACCAATCAGGGCAAATCAACCTGGAAACAAGAGATGACCTTTAACTGCTTTCAATGCGACAAGGACCACACCATCCGCGACAACGACTGTCTCCGCACATGGGTGCGTACCGGCGGCGAGTTCAAAAGGCTGGTGGAACTGCCTTGTCGAGACCACACTGCAAGCGTGGCATCCGCGCATGAAAGCGGATATGGCTCGACTGGGGCTTGCCAGTACGGGTTAAATCACCCGCAGTTTATGAACCTAACCAACCGATGCTAACTTCTCGTCAACGACTCCTCGACACGCTCGATTTCAAACCCGTTGCCAAGCCATGGGTCCGCTGGGGTGCCTTTCTCTGGGATGAAACCATCGAGCGTTGGAAGCGGGAAGGTTGGGATGGAGCGCCGCTGGATGATTACTTTGAACTGGACCGGCTCACGCGGGTGGATCCCTGGTACGGCCCCGTGCCAGACTTCAAGCACCAGGTGCTTTCGGAGGACGCGGAGACCCTCACCTACCTCAACCACGAGGGCATTGTGATGCGCGAGTTCAAACAGCACCACGACGCCAGCATGCCACAGTTCATCAAGTTCCCGGTCGAGAACGAGGCCGAGTTCGAAGCATTCGCGATCGAGCGTCTCGCCCTCAACCCCGGTCTCCGCCTCTCGGCCGATTGGAAGAAGACCCTCGCCAGCGGGCGGGTACAGGTCGCGGTGGGGCGGGGAGAACTGGGCGACGGGGATCAAGCCGCTGTGCAAACCACCGTCGGGACTGAGGAGATATGGCCGCGCAAGTGTTGGGCCGACCGTTGGGGCGGCTTCTTTGGGTCGCTGCGCAACTTGATGGGCGTGCAGAATCTCTGCATTGCCTTTTACGACCAACCCCGCCTCATCGAGCGCATGATGGAAGAGCGAGCCGACCGCATCATTGAAATCACCGGCGAAGTGCTCAAGCATACGCGCTTCGAGACTTTTTGGTTCTGGGAAGACATGGCTTACAATGGCGGCCCGCTGGTCAGCCCCCTTCTGTTTCGCAAATTTGCCCTCCGCCACTATCAGCGCGTGTGCCACTGGCTTCGCTCCCAGGGTATCCGGCATATCGGTCTGGACAGCGACGGCAAGATAGATTCCTTGATTCCCCTCTGGCTCGACGCCGGCATAACTCTTCTTTGGCCGTTCGAGGTGCAGTCCGGCATGGATGTGTTGCAGGTCCGCCGCCAATACGGAAACCGCCTCGGTATCATGGGCGGATTGGACAAGCGCGTGCTCGCCAAAGGCGGCCAGGTTATGCGCGCCGAGGTGGACCGCGTGATGCCGCTGGTTGATGAGGGAGGATTTATTCCCGAACTGGACCACAGCGTGCCGCCCGATGTTTCATGGGCCAACTTCTGCGACTACATCGCCTACTTGAAACACCGGTTGGGCAGAGGCTGACCGAGACTGGCGCGCAAGTATGTTTGACAATCCCTTTATTGGCGTCGGCTTTCATGCGGCCGGCGGTGTCGCCCACGGCTCCTTCTATGTGCCCTTGAAGAAGGTCCGCGCCTGGGCGTGGGAATCCGCGTGGCTGGTGCAAGGACTTGCCGCGTGGCTGGTCATGCCGTGGTTGATCGCGGGCCTCACGAACTCTCACCCGCTCCGTGCGCTGTCGGCCTCCTCGTGGCCTGTCATCGGCTTCAC
The DNA here is from genome assembly GCA_037130375.1 of Verrucomicrobiota bacterium. Taxonomy (GTDB): domain Bacteria; phylum Verrucomicrobiota; class Verrucomicrobiia; order Limisphaerales; family UBA8199; genus JAPLUA01. The sequence continues at coordinate 5,883 of JBAXTC010000383.1, forward strand.
CTTCCTCTTTGGCGCCATCTGGGGTTGTGGCAGTCTTACGTTCGGTCTGAGCATGCGCTACCTCGGGATGTCGCTCGGCATGGCGGTGGCGCTTGGCTACACCGTTTCGCTCGGCACGCTGGTCCCGCCCCTCTTCACGGGACACTTCGCCAGTCTTGCCGACAACTGGGGAGGGCGGGTGGTGTTGCTGGGAGTGGTCATTTGTCTCGGTGGAATCGGGCTCTGTGGCCTCGCTGGTCTGCGGCGTGAACGCGAGCGCCCTGCGCCGCCCGCCGCAGATGGCCGCAAATCGCTGGGGCTTGGGTTCGCCGTGGCGTCCTTCTCCGGCATCATGAGCGCCGGCTTCGCCTTCGGCATTCAAGCGGGACAACCCATCGCGCAAGCCGCGCTCGACCAAGGTGCGCCGGCGATCTTCAAAAACGGTCCGGTGTTCGTGATGGTGATGGCTGGCGGCTTCACGGTGAATCTTCTGTGGTGTCTCTATCTGGGTTGGCGCAACCGGTCCTTTGGAGATTACGTCGGCCGCACGCCCAACCCGAACCAGGATTGGACGGGAGCGGCAGTGGACATCCCCCCGACAGCCGGCGTTCCGCTCCGGCACAACTACCTTTGGGCCTTTTCCTCGGGTGCGACGTGGTATGTCGGTTTCATGCTCTATGGAATGGGAACCACATTTATGGGGCGGTATGATTTCACGAGCTGGTCCATCCATCTCGCGTTCGTCATCGTCTTCAGCACGATCTGTGGGATTCTAGCGCGGGAATGGCGCGGAGTAAGCCGATGCACCGTCTGGCTTGTGGCTGCTGCCCTGCTGGTCTTGGTCGCCTCCACCTTTGTGATTGCCGCCGGCAGCCGTCTGGCAACGCCATAGTTTCCAGAAACTGGCCAACAATGCCACCGCCACCGTTACCCTCGTTTTCCCGCCGTCTGCCTTTGCTATTACCATTACCATGAAGCACACATTCACTTCACCACCACCAGCCCGCGCTCGGCGGAGAAGTTTGCCCGCCTCCATTACAACTGGCTGCTCATGCTTTACAACGAGCAACTCGATGATCCGATGCGCAAGATCGAGAACGAATGCCCGTGGTGGATTGTTGATCAAAAACCCGAGCTTCCGATCCTCGTTCGTGAAACTGCGGACCGCAAACATCTCATTGCCATTTCCTGGGGCAAGACCTCCGTCCGCCGGCTCATGACGAACACCCACATCCCGTGTCTTCACACCGATCCACTCGAATGCACGAATCTCGCGAATGGTGAAAGCCGCACCTGGCACGGGCATATCTTCATGCTCGAGAATGATCCACATAAACTCCTCCGAATCTTTCGCTCCGCAGACTGAGACATTCCGACATGCCATGCCTCTCCCCAAAGCAGAATCCTCGCCACCGAGAAAGTGGCGCAAGGGTCTCGTCCTCTCGCCCGCCCGAGAAGTCAGCGCCGACTCCCGTCGGCGGCTACCAATCGTAGCCGCGAACGGGAGTTCGCGCTAACTT
>JBAXTC010000384.1:0-7372 GCA_037130375.1 Verrucomicrobiota bacterium
GTAAGCCGTGCCGGATCGTTGCGCGGCGCGGACGTTTGAGACCACCGGTGGTGCGCCCGCCGCCGTGTAATTCGCTCCGCACAAAAGCAGTAAGAACAAGAGCCCTGCGCGCCGTGGAAGGTGACGATTTGAATCATTCATAATTAGTCCTTGAATTGTTTCTTGGGGAACCCGGCTCTGGCGGAGCGTGGACATTCTTGTCCGCTCCGTTTTGTTTCGTGGAATTGGCGGCCTTGTTTTGCGAGGTCGGGGCGGACGAGAATGTCGGCGCTCCTGTCCGGTTTTTGCGCAAGGACGGAGGCGGACAAAAATGTCCGCGCTCCAACGTGCGGCCAGAGACATACCTTCCCCATGAGGGAGGCAGAGAAAAAGCCGCTTTAGCTCCGCGTCGATCTGGCAACAGTCCCGCCGGTTGTTCTGTTTCCACGATTCCGCTTCTGTCCGAAAGCCGTGCCGTTGAGTCAAAATTGAAGGAACGCGCAACTCAGACGGGTATCATCGTGACAATTCCCCATACGGATGCAAGTTCTATTTTCAAAAAAGCGGAATGGAGCGCGGACATTTTTGTCCGCCACCGTGCGCACTCGCACAAAAGGAGCGCGGACATTCTTGTCCGCCACCGTGCCCACTCGTGCGAAAGTAAACCAAAACAAGCGGACAAGAATGTCCCATGCCACCAGGCTTTGACCCCAGAAAGAATACCCGCGAAACCTGGCCAAGCCGTTGTCCCGCAGGGTAGTCCTTGGCAAAGTTGACCGGAACGCCTCGCCGAGGTGTCTCCCGCTCGCATACAAGCCCAAGCCAGACCGTTCTCCCTGCTAAGACACCCTATCCGCCCTACAGCCCATTTAGCATACCTCCCTGGCCGTAAGAGCAATTGCAGGAAATGTGCGAATATGGAGTGAACTATCCAGCGGGGTTGGCTAGAGTTCCCGGCATGAACGCACGCAAACTTGCCGGACTAGTTCTTATTCCGTTCTTCACGGTCGCATTGCCGGGCACTGCCTTGCCAGCCGCCAGCGCCAGCGAGGCGCGTTTCGACGGCCGGCATTATGGCGGGCGCGGCGACGTCGAATACCTCCAGTTGTTGGATACGGCGCGGCGGATGTTCGAGCCGGATCCGGAGTTGCAAAACCTGCCCATGCTCTACGAGCCGAAATGGAACGGCTTGGTCGAGGGTCCGACGTGGGATGCGTGGTGGATTCAGAACTCCTACGGCACCACCTACAGCATTCTGCCGTTCCTCCGCGAGCCTTTCGTCACTTTCTTGCAGAATTCCCACGATCTGTGGTTCGACCAGATGGGGGACGGCAAGCGCATGGGGGCCAAACCGCCCCTGGACTGGGTTGCGCCGGACGGTTGTTTGTGCGATGCGGCGCGGCCCGGCTGGATCGTCTATAAGCAAGGCGACGGGCGCACGGCCATCCACGATTGGGGCATGGAATTCACCGCCGCGGGGGTGCTCATGCAATCCGAGTTGCTGCTCATCGGCCGGGACGCCAAAGCCATCGCCCACTACCTGCCCCTGCTCGAACGCAGCGCCAATTTCATCGAGAGTCGCCGCGATCCGACCAACAACCTTTTCCTCGCCGGCCCCGCCGGCAATCTGCTGGCACCGAGCTACGCCGGGTGGAAGCGGCCTGACGGTTCCTACGGCAAAGCGTATCTTGCGGGTTTGTCCATCACTTACATTGCCGCGCTGGACCGTTTGATCGAACTGGAGAAGCTTGCGGCAAACACCCAGGCAGTCTCTCTTTACACTGCGCGCCGCGACCTCGCCAGGCAAGGGCTCCCGCGGCTGACGACCGACGATGGCTATTTCATTCGCTCGCTCGATCCGGACGGCGTAAAGCATGGGGTCTTTGGCGCCGAACGCCACGGCTACTTCGAAGCTTCGCCCAACCACGACGCCATCGCCTTCCGCGTGGCCGACGACGCCCAGTCGGAACGGATCTACCGCAAGCTCGCCTCGCTGCCCGGCCTGCGTCCGCACGATTTTGTCCTGCCGAACTATCCGTCCTACGACGATATGTATGAAAAGCCCGAGGGCCTTTGGGGATACGGCACCTGGGTCAACGGCGGCCATTGGTCCACCTGCGAAGCGCGCATGGTGCTCGCCTATTACCGCCTTGGCCACTTCGACGACGCCCGCCGCTCCATGCGCCGATTGCTCACCTTCGCCGAACGGTTCCGCATGGACAACCCGCTGACCAAATGCGGCAGCGACGTTTACCAGCCCAAAGAACCGATCAACCTTTGCTACGACACCTTCGGCCCCGCTGCCGCGTTCATGCGCGGCCTCTTTGAATACCTCTATCGCGCCGACGGCCTCACGCTGCTGCCGCACGTGCCTGCCTCAATCACCGAACTCGAGCAATTCGACCCGGTCCGCTTCGGCCGCAAGAAGCTCTTCCTCTCCACCTTCGGGGCCGGCCCCATCACCGCCGTGCGCGTCAACGGCCGCAAGTGGAAACAATTCGACGCCGCCTCCGTATTCCTGCCCTACGATAAAACGCCCGACGACGCCAATATCCAGATCATGCTCGGCGGTGCGCCGCCACCGGGTTTGCGGGCGGCACGGAAACCGGCGTCACGCCTGCCACTGGCGGCCGCGAAGGAACAGATGCCCGCAAACTTTGCCGCGCTGAACGAGCGGGCAGTGAGGCTGCGCGAGTTCGAGCGCCGCCTCACCGCCACTGGGCTCGGCGAAACGGCTGAAGCCGCCCACGTGCAACTTGCCCTCGATTTCATCAAAACGACGCAACTGCGCCAAAGCCAGCTCCAGTCCGGCAAGATAAAGCCCTTGCCCGGTCCCGCCCAAGCTGCCGCCGACCAGCTCTACACCGACACCGCCCTCAAACTCTGCAACGGACTCGACGCGTTTCTGAAGACCTGTGAAACCGCCACCGACCCCACCCGCAAACAAATCTATCGCGTCTGGCAAGGAAGTCCGAAATGAGGCCGCCACCCGTACATCAGACAGCCCACGCTCCGAGAGCGTGTAGAGACAAAGGGTCTTGCGGACCAACCCTATTCCCAAACGCACAGCCACTCGCCGAACGCCGTGGGGAAGGCGGATGCAGCCGACGTGGTCTCTTGCATCGCTGCGCGAACGCCGCCCGAGGATTATTCTGAAGTGGTTATGTGGAAAAAGATACTGAAGGGCGCGTTTGGTGTTTTGTTGACACTGGTTGTCCTGCTCTGGGGGATTAAGGCTTATCGGGACGCCCACTATTTCGACAACTACGATCCCAGCGCGCCGCTGAACGTCACTGTGCAGGAAACGATCGAAGTCAACAAAGAAACACCCGACAAAGGCTATACCATTGCCAAGTTCACCTTCGACGGATACCAGAGCGAGAAGATACCGACATTGATTTCCATGCCGATGAAACGCAGGGGCAAGAAACTACCGGTGGTCATTTTCCTGCACGGTATCGGCCAAAACAAGAACTTCCTCAAGGAAATCACTTCTCCCTTCAATCAGGCGGGCTTTGCGTTTGTGAGTTTCGACCAGTACACACAGGGAGAGCGGAAACTCGCAAAGAAGTCGTTTCTGGCCCGGCTCGAGGCGTTCGCGCAACGGCCCGCCAAAACCATCAACGAAACGCGGCGGCTCATCGATTATCTCTCAACCCATCCCGACATTGATCCTCAGCGCATCTATCTCGTTGGCGCCAGCTACGGTGCTGTCACCGGCAGCACCGTCATGGCCAAGGATAAACGGTTGCGGGCGGGGGTCATGGTTTACGGCGGCGGCGACTTTAACAAACTGCTCGACTCATACGCCAATCATCTGGGCGTGGCTGTGCTGCTGGGCCTGATCGACGGTAAGAACCTCAATCCTGAAAAGCCTCCTCTGCCCACACTGACCCGGTCCCAGGAGCGTAAAGTGGGCGTCGTCATCGGGTGCATCAAACCGGTTGTGCGCTACTTCATAGGGGTTGCGGATCCGAATCATTACGCCGGCCAGATTTCGCCCACACCCGTTTACTTCCAGAACGGCAAGTTCGACGTCCTGGTGCCCGCTGCGGCAGGCAAGGCGTTGCAGGATGCCGCCAAGGAGCCCAAAAAGATCACCTGGTACGACTCGGATCACGTGGGGATAAATCTGGAGCACACCAAGCGTGTGTTGGAAGACGGACTGAAATGGCTGCTCGAACAGGACGATCAATTCCGCGCACCGGACGAGAAGATAACCAACCTCCCACCGTTCGAGGTCAATGAAACCTGACTTCTCGGTCGTCCAAAGCCGGCTCAAACCGGCGCTCCCTCCCTCCCGATTGGCGCTGGTACCATCCAGCAATTCATGGCAAACCTGGACGCGGCCACATCACCGCGGAAATCAAGAAACTGGGGCAGCGCCTCGGCATCGAGTCGGTGCGAGTGTGCTAAAGACAAGTTCGCCACAGCCAGATCAGGGAGCTGGTTTGGCGCGGTAGAAGCGTTGGGCGTTGGTAGCTGGATCGTCGATGAATTCCACTGCGCCGCTCGTGTTTGTCAGCGTCGCGAGCAGGGACCAATCCAGGAGGTTGGTGGAAGCTTGGAGAAGGCAAGCCGTGCCGATTTGGCCCCGCACCAGGAGATCCACACGGAGGTCAGGCGATGACATCGTGCCAGGCAAGGCCGACTGTGCCCACATTGAGGGCCCCGGTCTGTTGAGGAAAGACGAGGAAGTTCATCAAACAGGCACGAAAAACACCACAACACGAGATTGTCTATAATAGCAGACTGCATTACGGTCTTTCGACGCGCAGGAAGTAAGCGTTGGGCGCGCCGGCAATGTTCACCACCGCATGGTAAACCCCGGGATACCCTTCCGTGATCACGCTGTCCGGGGTCTTGTTGATTGGAAAGCTATTCAGGTTTGTCGAGGCCTTGATCTGCCAGCTGGCAAGCCCGCGATCAGACGCAAAGTCCAGAGTGAAATTCGTGCCGTTACGGCTGGCCTTGGTAATGACAATGTACTCTTCAGGGTTGATCGCCGTGAGCAGAAAGGCCCGATACTGTGTGCCGAATCGGCCCGAACCCGTCAAGTACTTGCCGTTCGGGCTGATGCTCGCAACGCTGTCAAATACCCACCCCTGTCCGGTCCCGTTAACAAGGTCCGCAAGCATATACATCTGGCCTGCTTGATAAAGAAAGGCGGGAGCGATTCCCGTCCCCGTGCCGCCATACCCGAGAACCGTGCCGTCATCGCTGATGTCCACACCATCGCAGTAAGTCCAATTCTCAATGAGGGGCAGTATTGTCACCGGAGAATTGACACCATCGCAGACGAACGCCCGCGTTTGAGCGCCGTTGACGTACCCGGTGAACGCGCCAAGTGCATTGATGGCTTTCGGGTTCATGGATTGGTAGCCGGCAGGCACCGGCAAAAGAGTCGGGGCGCTACCTCCTTCCTGGTAATAAAAAGGGGACCTCGTTAACCCCGGGCCGTTCCAGAATTCTCCAACCACCTTCCCCGAATTGTTGATCGCGTTAGCCGAGCCGTTCAGAAAGGCGGGCTGACCCAAGGCAGGAAGAATGTATTCACTTCCTCCAAGATTTCCAATGAATGCCAGGCTGTTTGCCGAGCCGACATAAACCAAGCGGTCATTGAAGTCTTCGAGAAAGACATCCGATGTATTGAAGTAGTAATAAACGCCCTCAGTGAAAAGGAATGCGCTGCCGAATGGTATCCTTCCAAAGGCATCGCCGTGGCTATTGATGCGCTCCGCGCCTTTGGATAGAGAATCCGCCTCACTGCCCAGAAACTGCATTGCGCCGCCGCTGTAGATGAATGCGTGGCTTGGACCACCCGAAACCCAGCCCGACCCTCCGACCACCTGGCCGAGATTATTGACGCTTGCTCCGCCGCTGGAATCTCCAACCAAAGTTCCAAGGTTGGTCACCCGGAAAAGCGGGGCCGCTGCCAAAAGCCAAACCGGCCCGGCGAGCATAAGGCTGGTCACGAACGCGATAATTCTGACTTGTTTCATGGCTGCAAGAGCCGCAAGAACTGATAGATCTGGTTGATAGAGCGAACACCAATTCTCCCTCACCTGCATAGCCTCTGGCCAGCCCACCGGCGGGGCGGCAAAAGAACCAAATTCAATAGTTTTCTTGATACCGAAGCCTTCCTCTGGAACCATCCGGCCACAGTCAACTTATTATCTGTTAAACCTGCAAACATCACCGTATGAACATAGCCAACCTGCGCCCCAAAGCCAAAAGAATCTCACATTTGACCAAACTCTGCGCCGTGGTCCTTTTGAGCGCCGCTGGTGCGACGACCCTGATGGCGGAAAACCCTACATCAGACTGACAGCCGAAGAACGCGCCGACCTCGACCAACTCGTCGGATGCGCCCCGCGAGCCGGTGCCTGACGCTCAACTCTCGATCGGGGCTTCGGTTCCCTCTATGAGGCGGTGGCCAGACCGGAGGTTGGTCCGCGCAGTCCGGATGGTGCTTGCGGTTAGCGGGGAGTTTGTCATCTTTGGTCCATGCCGCGCACGATGCGAGGCTTGGGTTGGACCGAAGCGGAGCTGATCTCCCGGCTGAAGAATGATTCAGGCAAACTGGCGATGGCAGCACGGGTGAGGAAGGAAACGACCCTGCCAATCAAGTGGATTGGCTCCTCGCGCCGGGGGTGTGCGCTGGCGCGCAAGATTTGTGACCTACGGACAGCATTTTGAATGGGACGAGGCCAAAGAAGCCTCCAATCTCGCCAAGCACGGCGTCGCCTTCGCAGAAGCCGTCGCGGCGTTCGCGGACCCAGGCGCGTCATCCTGCTGGATGTTGGACACCGCCAGCACGAACCGCGCTGGTATTGCTTGGGGCGCATCGGCGATGCTATCCTGACCGTGCGCTTCGCGAAGCGGGGCAGTCGGGTCCGCATCATTGGCGCGGGCTATTGGCGCAAAGGCAAACGACTCTATGAAACGCAAAATCAGCTACAGTGACCTCGACGAACTGAACGGCGAACCCATCGGCAGGCCGGGCGCGCCGCTAACGCTGGATTTTCTGCCCAGCCCGGAGCAAGTCCGCCAAGCCTTGCGCCCCGTTAAAGTCACGGTGGACATCGAACCTTCCAGCCTCGAATACTACCGGCGCGCGGCCCGGCGGCGACGGGAAACCCCGGCCCAACTCATGCGCCGCGTCCTCCAAGCCCATGCCTTGGCGGGTGTCTGAGCCGTATCCATGAAGAAGGCAGAACCACGAAACACACGAAACACACGAAAAGAAAGGCGGCAACACTGCTTCGCGAGGCGGGGAGCGGAGCACTGAATGGTGATTGGAATTTGAGGCAGGTGATCCGGGTTCGGCCTCCAGCCTGGCTTCGGTTTTCTTTCGTGTATTTCGTGTGTTTCGTGGTTGCTACTGAATAGA
>JBAXTC010000385.1:0-7358 GCA_037130375.1 Verrucomicrobiota bacterium
TGAAGGCTGAGAAGTTGGGCTATCTGTGACGAGTTTTGGCTCCAATTTATCGCCACAATGTCAGATATAATAAGAACACTGGCGAGGTTAAAGAAATGATTCGCGGCACCCTTACGCTGAAGTAGCCGGCACAATCTCAAAATGTCAGGTGAGCTTCGGAAGTTTGTTGATGGCCTCCTTCAGCGTGTCCATTTCCAGGTGCGTATAGCCGCGATGGATTTCTGCGGATTTGTGCCCGGTCAATTTCATTCGCAACTCGGGCGACACCCCGGCGTTGGCAAGGCGCTGTTGAATAGGCATCACTGATGGTCAGTGAGCGGTTTTATGTTGTCATGCCTCCCATTTTGGGGTGCTGTGGAATTCGGCTCTTCCAGTTTTGTCGCGTCCGGCAGCTTGCTGATCGGTTCGACGGTATCTCCTGCGTTCAAGTGCGTGTAATGCGCGCTTACCGTGGCAGAATCATGCCCAACAATCATCTGCGCCATGGCGTTGCTCGCGCCGGAGGCCTTCAGCCAAGTCGTGAACGTGTGCCTCAAGGAATGAAACGAGATTTCATTTGTCTGTCTTTTGGCATTTCGTCCGTGCCCGGAAATGGTCTTGTGCTTTTTTGGCCGTGCTGGAACCAAACCGGCAGGGACCAAAATACGTTGGTAAAACTGGGTTGAAATTGTGCCCGTGTGGTTTTCGGCGAGTCGCGCAGTGCCAGGGAAAACAAAGTCCTTGGGATCATCGCTGGAGGGCAAGCTCGCCAAGTATTCGGACAATGGTTTTGCCATAGCCATTTCCAGACGCTTTCCTGTTTTGCTCGTAAGAAATGAGACTCGTCCGTTGAGCAAGTCGACTTGCGACCAAGTCAGACTTGCCACATCCCCAAGGCGTTGGCCCGTGTACAAACCCATCAGAACCAGCCCGCGCCATTCCCCTCCAGCTTCATCGCATTGCTTCAACACATTCCTGACTTCATCTAATGCAAAAGCTCGCCGGTGGCCTTCTCCCCGTTGCTTGAGTCCTTCCACCTTCGCAGCAACGTTTTTCTCCATTAGGTCTTGCCTCAGCGCTGCGTAAAGGCAGGCACGTAGGATTTTCAATTCCAAGTTTGTTGATCCCACCGATAAACGCTTGGCCACCTCATCACGAAACCCTAGAACATCGCTGACACTTAGAGATTCCAAGTCCTGATCTGCTTTTGGTCCAAGGAATTGAAGAAAGTGCCTAATGCTGCTCTCGTAACGTTCATGTGTACGAGGTTTGGCTTCCAGGGACTTGCTCTCGAGCCACTGTTTGCACCAATCGCGGATGGTTGAGGAAGGGAGCGTTTGACCCGACACCATGAGAATGTCAGCTACGCCTTGAGCGATCACCTGTCGCGCTTTATCGGGTGAGAGCTTGCTACCAAGAGCCGACGCCTTGGCCCAGGTGTTGCAAATTTGAACAGCTTGCCGTTTATCTTTTGTTTTGGTGCTCCTAAAGTGGCGGCTACCTTCTTGGGAAATGAAGGCGCACTACCAGAACGGCGATTTTTCACGCGGGTCTTTGTGCAAACTAGCCATAATAAGTCATAACATAGTCATAACGTGCAAGGCTGTCAAGGCCGTCCAGAGCTGTCATTATCTCAGCAAAACGGTAACTGTCTTAGGAAATATCGTACCGGGGGTTCGAATCCCCCTCTCTCCGCCATTCTGAGCGGGTCGAACTTATTCAATTACCTGGACCGGTATGTGGCTTGCCAGGTAGTGGAAGCGATTCGGTTGAGCTTTGGCTCAAGCGATGGGCAGGCGGGGTGCCTGAACGCCGCCTTCATGCCAGGCTGTTTCCTGCCGGCCCCTGTCTTGACTTCTGTTCTTCGGGTTCAGGCTCCTGCACTCGCACTTGGATGACCAGTCCGCACGCTCCACATTTCCCCGAGCCAAGGGTGATCGTTTGCTTGGCTCGGCAGCGAGGGCACGTCAACATCACCTCCCGCAAGTCCGCCAGGGTGGCGACCACTGGGACGGCTCGCTGATTGATCCTCGCGAGGACCAGAAGCGCGAGCGTTCCACAGCCCGCGATGATGGCTGTCGCCCCGGCGAGGCGTCCGACCATTTCCTCCTGCCATGGACTCGTGATTCTCGCCAGGTCAACAAATCCACCGGTGGCAATGCCCGCCGCGATCGTTCCCCACAAAAGCCACCGCTGGGCTGGTTTCAAGGGACACCATGTCAGCGCGTTGGCGTGCGCCACGACCGCTGCTGCGCTCACGACGCAGACGAAGAATGTGGAGGCCGCATGGATGTCCAACAGGATTGCATACGCGGACATCGAAAACGCGGTTCCTGCCGCCGCCACGCCCAGCCAGCGCCAGTGTCGGCGATCCGTGCCTGACCCAATAAGGCAGAGCACCGCCAGCGCAGCGAAAATGGCGAGCGACAGGCCGAGGGAATACCAACGCTCCTCTCGAGCTGCCCCGAGCCACTCACCCCACGTTCCCACCATGAGCAATACGAACACGGCCGTGCTCGCCAAGAGTCCGACCCGCGCCGAAAGAGCGCCGTCGGGTCGCTTGAGGATTCCTGAAAAACCGATGGCGGGGACGGTGGTGGCGGCCAGGAAGAGCATCGTTAGCGCCACCCGCTCCTGCGCGCTCCCGAAGAGATTCCAGGTCAACCCGAGGGTTGCGAGGTATTCGATCACGATCAGCGAAACGGCCATGACGCCCGGCAGCCAGGTCGTCTCCTGGTCGAGTTGGCGGGATGCGGCCAGTATCAGGAACGCCCCTGTGGCGGTAGCCGCACACGTCCCCACGATGCGCCACAGCGTGTCGTGTCCTGCAAAAATGACGCCCGCCGCTCCGAAACATGCCGCAAGCCCCAGCGCCCAGAACACCACTCGCAGCAGCACCTTTCGATAGATCACTGGTTCGTCGTTCGTGGTTTCGGGGTCTTTACTCATCCCCTGCAAGGCGAGGTTGCCGGGGGTTAGCCCGTCCGTGTATTGTGCTTTTCCTGATCCGGTCGTTCCCATAACCGGTTCCATGGCCGTTGCGGATGGTTTTGGTGTGTTGTTGTTCATGCGCCCCATTTTGCCATAGGAGTGGCTTCAGTCACTAATTGATAATTCTGTCGATACTATTGATTCCCTCGATGAACACGCGCTGCATAACCCTGCGACCGGGGCATCGAAAGGTTAGCACTTGCCGAAATATCGTGCGCCCCCTAGCGTGAGGCCACACCTATGAACCGTCGCCAATTCCTTCAAGCCATCTCCCTGGCTGCCGCAGCAGTTCCATTCGCGCCAAGTGCCTTCGCTGCGTCCTCACGAACAATTTGCCCCGACCGCGACGGCATGTTGCGCGTGCGGGGCAAGCGCGAGTTCATCCTCGGACTTTACCAGACGCCGAAGCATGAGAGCGCATTGCGCGAGGCAAGCGAGGCGGGCTTCAACTTGATCAACCGCAACTCCACTCCCGCCGCCTACGACGAGGCACACGCGCTCGGCCTATGGGGCTGGAGCGCGCTCGGGTCGTTGCCGCCAACGAATCGCGCCGAAGCCGAAAACCGAATGCGGCAAGTCATCGAGACGTTGCGCAACCATCCTGGGCTCCTCTATTGGGAAACCGAGGACGAGCCGACATTCGTCTGGAAAGAGCCGGCCAAGTTACGCGTGTCCGCGGCGCAGATCAATGACACGGCGGCGTTCATCCGCAAGCTCGACGCCACCCATCCGCTTTATCTCAATCAGTCGCCAACGAATCTCGTTTCCACACTGCAAACCTACAATCCCGCTGCTGACATTATCGCCACGGATATTTACCCGGTCATCCCGCGCGGCGCCCGCGAGCAATATGCGCTGTGGCCGGATGGCCGGCAGGGCGATTTCCTCAACGAAACAGTCAGCCAGGTGGGCCAGTACGCCGACAAGATGCGGGCCGTGGCTGGGCCGAGTCGCGCCGTCTTCGTGGTGTTGCAGGGGTTCGCGTGGGAAATGCTGCGCGACAAGGAGCGCGACCCGGCGATGGTGCTTTATCCGACCGCCGCGCAACTGCGCTTCATGGCGTGGCAGTCTGTCGTGCATGGCGTCAACGGACTCATCTGGTGGGGACTTAGCTATACACCACCGGAAGCGCCGCTGTGGAATGACATCCGAACCGTCGTTCGCGAACTCGCCCAGGTGCGCGATGCCCTCGCCGCATCGCCCGTGAAACTGCCGCTCAAACTCATCTACCACGACACCGGCCACAGCCTGGATCGTGGCATCGAATGGCTCGCCAAACCACTGGGCCGGGATACGCTGCTCATCGCCGTAAACGCCGATGGCAACCCAGTGGATGTGACATTCGACGGCCTGACCCGCTTCCAAAAGTGCCAGCCGCTGTTCGCGTCACCTGCGGTCGCGCTGACCAAAGGCCAATTGCGTGAACGCTTCGAGCCGTTCGCCACACGCGTCTGGCGGCTGGGGTAGCGCAGAGACTCAACTTGCTGACGGCTTTAACGTCCGACCTTGATTTCCTTCCATACCACAGCAGAGCGCCCGGCCAGGTCGGTGGTTGCCGCGCGCAACCGGTAGCGGCCAGGCTGCTCGACGGTGAATTGCGTTTCGACCACCGCCGAGCCGCTCTCGCCGCTCAACGGCGAAGTCACGCGACCGGAAAGCTGGCGATAATCTTCCGCGCCCGAACCGAAGAGTTCCCAAAGCACCACGATGTTGTGATACACACCGCGTCGATCGGCGCCGGAGGTGTAATAGACCGGAGCCAAACCTTCCGTGACCCGCGCGCGAGCGGTGAATGAATTCGGGCGCTCGCCAATTCCGCCGCGCAACTCGACGGCCAGTTCCGGTGGTTTGCCGGGCGGACGCTCCGGGACGCGCGGGCCTTTGCGCGACGTGCGCCGGCCATCGGCGGTGATTTCCAAGCGGCCATCTTCGCGCACACAAACAACCTCGCGGTAACCGTCCAGCTTTAAGCCGTCCAGATTCCAATACAGATCGAACGCAACGCCCAGGCGGAGGCAGCGTTCAATTTCGGTGAAAAAGTTGCCCATGACTTGCCGGTAGCGAAGGCCGTCACGGTTCGTGCGCTCGAGGTTCAGTTCGCCAAGTCCCCACAAATTGCCGCGGCCCATTTGGGTGTGGCCGAGGTCGTAGCCGGGCGGCAGGAGAATGGCGACTTCGGCCGCGCGTTTGAGTCGCGCGAGATTCCGATCGGGGCGGCCTTGAATGTGCGCCTGAAGATGCCGCGCCAATGCCAGGTACTCGCCGTAGGGCACGCAGGCCAGTTGATAGTTGTCCCAAAAGAAGAAATGCGTCGCGCCAAGATCGTAGGCGTGCGTCAGCAGCCAGGGCGCGTCAGCGCGATCCACAGCGCCGTAAATGCTCACGCCCCAATCCTTGTCCGCCGCCCGCGCCGCGCCGCGCAGGAAGCCAAAGACGATGCCTGCCAAATTGGCCGGGTTTTCCGGCGACAACTGGCAGCCGTAAGCCATGTTCATCTCGGGCAAGGTGCGGCGCGAGCCAAGCCGGCCGGGCGGTTCAAAGACGATGGCGCGCGGGCCGCTGGCGGGTTCACCCGTCAATTGCCAGGCTGCGGAAGCCACCATCGTTTCCCAGGAGTAAAGGTTGCGTTGCGGAAAACTCATCACCCCCAAGTCCACGTCTCCGCGCAATTGCATGCTCTTCATAAAAGCGGTCGGCGCGCCCTCGGAAACGGCTTTATGATAATGCCGCTTGAATTCTTCCAAAACGATCTGCGGCGTCAGCGCCCGGCGAAAACCGGGGTCTTTCGCCAGGCGCGGGCGGATGTCGTAATCGCGCGTGCTGACGGCCGGTTCATCGAGAAAGAGCGCCGGGCCGAGATAGGTGCTGCGATAGAGGCATTCCGGGAACCGCACGTCATTGCCGCCGATCCCCCAATAAAACACCGGCTCCTCTTTGAGCCACCCCGCCTGTTCGACATCCACACGGAAACAATTCAGCCCGGCACGAATCATCTCCGCGTAGTTCTCGCGCGTGAGCCGAACCATTTCGTAATCCGAGCCATCAAAGCGGCGTGTGTCGTCTTTCGTGCGTGAGTTGCTCGGAACGCCGACCAGCACGTCAGGCAGCAGATCGAGTTTTCGGACTTCGCGCAGGACGGGAAAGGAGACATTTTCGTTTGTTGATTCCAGCGCGTAGCGGTGGCCGAGCCAATTCACTTGCGAAGTGGCGACCCCCCCGTGCAAGTCGCCTTGCGGCGGTCGCGGCCACGCGTATTCCCACCCGCCAAGCGCCGGCAAAACGGGCGCGCCAGTGAAGCGATGAGCGAACTCCTGTGGCAAATCATCGCCCTCCTGGACAATATAGCGAACGGTTGTGGCGGCAGCCTGCTCCAATGCGCGCGGCGGATAGACGCGGCCGAGAATCCAAACGGCGAACCGCTGGCCGTTGACCTTTGTGGCGCGCAGCGCAAGCCATTGGCCGCGCGCGCCGGATGATTCGACGGGACCGAGATTCAGCGTGACGCGCTCGATAGAATTGCTCCGCACGCTGCCGTCCGATGCAAGGCGATACGTCGCCTGCATCCCGGGTGGGCCAAGCGGCGGGACGTCATCAACCGCGCCGCGCGCCGCGATCAAAGTGGTTGCCGTGGCAACGGCAACGGCCACGACGAGGGTGAGATTGCTGGCAAGTGAACAGCGCTTTGAGTTCAATCGAGGCAAGAAACTACACTGCAAGCGCGATTTGGGTCAATCCTGGCTGATGCCCCCCCGTTGCCAGAACTCCGAGCCGGACAACCACGGTGTTGGTCGAGTTGGCCCGGGCGTCGCTCGTGGGCCAGGTGATCACGCCGCCACCAGGCGTAATTGTCATATCCGCAGGTGCGGAGAGCAGGCTGAAGTGATGACCGGGAGGGTTTTAAATCACCCCCAAGGATCGCTGCCAGGAAGTCGATGTTGGGGGCGAGAGGATTAATTGTGAAATCAGTGTTCTGCCGGCATGCGAATTGCATGGCCCGACATCTGCTACTAGATATTACTGAATAGCCCTTTGCAGGGCAGTTGATATGCAACACTTATGAAAACGACTCAAAAACAGACAGTTCGCCACGGTAATCTCCACAGGTTCCCCAAGTTGTCGATTCCGCCCGAGATGTTGATTCATCGCGAGATAGAACTTCTGGCGCTGTCTGAGCGTTTCGGCCTGGATTCCCGCTTGCATCAAGTCCTGCCCCAACATCGGCGGAATTGAATCGGCTAGGACTGTCCCGGTGACATGTCCACTTTTCTCCCAACGATCTCTTGCTGCGATAGCAGTTCGAGAGCTACGGCTTCTTGAATCCATCCTGTGCGCAGGGCAGGGCGGATTCAAGAACCTGCAAAATCGTAGCCGCCGATGGCAGTCGGCGC
>JBAXTC010000386.1:0-7353 GCA_037130375.1 Verrucomicrobiota bacterium
GCAGGCTGAGAGCCTTTCCGGAGGTTGACTATATCTTTCCCGATTCTGCCACCAGGGGAGCTGGGTGACTGATACGCGACTTGCGCGGATTCACGGCGTCCCCGTTTTGACATCCACCCCAGAGACCACACCGGCGCCCACGCTCTTGTCCACCTCGCACGGGATCTGTGCCAGCCCCAAAATACTCCCACGTCCTTGACCCTGAGGTCCCGGACGCGGCGGAAATCCAGCGCGTGTTGGGCCTGGTCGAAGGGACGCGGTTGGGTCGGCGCAGAGGACGAGTTTGATGTTCTCCAAGTGGCCTGATGACTGTTTGCCACGATGCTCGAAAGGGCTGATACATTGGAAGTCATTGGCCTAATCATGTCGCGCCTTCGCTCCACTCGACCATTGAATGGCTGGCGAAGGGCACGGCCAAACTCAGCGAGCTGCAGGAAAAGCTCTATGCCCAGAACCAATGGGCCGTGTTGGTGATTTTCCAAGCGATGGATGCCGCCGGCAAGGACGGTGCCATCAAACACGTCATGTCGGGGGTCAACGCGCAATGGGGTGATCGTGCGCAAGTTCTTCCTGCACCTCTCCAAACAGGAGCAGCGGCGCAGGCTGCTTAGCTGATTAATAAGGTGTGATGGGGGCAAAGCGCCTCGGATACCTGAAATTCGGCAGTTTGGAATCTCCGCGCGGCACGAATGGTCGCGTCCCTTGTCCAACCTCAAGAGACTGTGTTATCGATATGTACCGGATGCGGCTAATACAGGGCGTTGTGGTTCTGTGCGTGATTGTCTCCACCTTGTCAGTCCTGGCGGATGGCATGGTGATTTCGCAGGTGTTTTACCCGAAGGTCGAGATTCCCAATCAGCAAGCTTTGATTTGCTTCTCGAACGGGGTTGAGCGGCTTGTAATAGAGACTTCTTTTCTAGGTGAGGGAACCAACTTTGCCTGGGTAGTGCCATTGCCTTCGGCGCCGGAGATCAAGCCGGTCTCCGAGGGTTTCTTCCCCGGGCTGCAACAGGCATTCCAGCCGCAATTGGTTCACAAAGTGCGCCCTTACTACGCGGGAGTGCTGTTCTTCTGCGGTCTGGTATTTCTGGGTTGGCGGTCATTGCAGGACGAAGTCTCGTGGGTTGTTGACCTGCCGTTGTGCCTATTGCTCTCTGCCGGCGCAGGGCTCATGGGCCGGCATGTTTTCTTCGGACTTCTGGCTGCGGGGCTAACCTTGTGCATCCGGGTTTTCGGTCGCTCGCCGGCCAGCCTTGGGCTGCTCTTGCTGATTGGAGCGGCATTCGATGCTGCCCTGACTTTTGCCCCCTCTTCATACCGGTTTGGTCTGGTCAATACCCTCGGTGGCAGTGCCGCGGGGGTTGAGGTCAGCGAGACTGCTGGCGTGAGTGTCCTTTCCATCCAGCGCGCCGGAGTTTTTGAAGCCACGACAATCCGCGGCGACAACCCAAGCGCCGTCCTGGAATGGCTGAAGAAGAACGAGTATCAGACACCCAAATCCGCCGAACCCGCCATCCGCCACTACGTTGAGCAAGGCTGGGTATTCGTTGCCAGCAAAGTGCGGTGTGCCATCGCGGATTCAAAAAATACCGCGATCCATCCTTTGGTGTTTACCTTTGCCGCCCGCAAGCCGGTCTATCCGACCAGACTGACAGCGATTAACAATGGCACTTGCGCCATCGACCTTTACGTGTTCGGAAAACAACGCGCGACCGCCCGCCACTTTGTGACGGTGCGATGTGATTCTGTGGCGAGTAGTTTGCGGCCCGCGCCAAAGAGTTTGCGACCGGCGCTAAGGATTGCTGACCCGGAGGTTTTGGGGCTGATTGGCGACGCGCCGGTTGGCACGAAATTACGGGCCCATTTGAGTCCGGGGCAAATGGACTCCGACGTGGACATTCACTCAACCTGGTTCTGGCGAAGCGGCACCACCGTCTATAGTCATTCTGGCGCCCTGATGATCGCTCTCAACATATCGCTGCCGTTGGCGGCGCTGGGTTGGTTCCTGATGGGGTCCAGCCGAGGTGGGTGGAACGTCAGCGAAAAATGGATCTCACGCTGGCGCTGGCGCTTGCTGGCAGGGGCTGCCGGGATAGGTCTCGCCGTCTTCCTGTTGTTGCCGAAGGTCGAGATCGTCAGCCTTGAGATCGCGAGTCATGCGCTCGTCCCGCAGCAGGAGGCACTCGCGCTCACGCGCCCCCGCTTCGGCGCTTGAATCACCCGCGCAACGCCCAGTACCTGCGGGCACCCAAAAACCAATTTCCTATCATTTTCACCCAGGCGGTCCGCCTCAGAGTTTGATGCGGTAGAACTGCACCGAGTTGGAACCGGCGGCATTGGTGTAAGACTCGCCGCCGGTCACGCCGGTCCCGGTGAAATTGGTCCGCCAGTGGGTAAAGTCGCCGGACGCCTCGACCGCGTAATTGGTGCCCGCCGGGACATTGAAGTTGAACTGGATTCCCCCGCCCGGCAAGGCAGCGACGGCCGTGATGATCACCGGTGAGTTGGTCGATGCGATGGTGACGGGGGCATATTTGCGGATTTCAGCCGGTATGTAGTTCAACGTAAAAAGGAGGTTGTAACTGGTGAGCGAGGGGGAAAAGGGATTGGCCGAGGTCAGAGCCGACAGCGTCCCGGTCTTTTGGCCGTAGAGAAGGTAATCCGAAACCACGTATTGGCCAGCATCGGTGGCGGTAAGCACGAACGCGAACCAGTCGTTAAAGAGGACATTGCCGTTGTTATCATACACCGTGACGGGAACCTGGTTGGTCCCCGCTGCGGCCAGCCAGCGCGCCGGGACACCATTGGGAGTCATCCATGGACTCGGATTGACGCTATTCGTCCGGAAAAGCTGAACCCCATTGAGCGAGACATAACCCACCTGGTACAATGGATCGGATATGCTAATGCTAACCTGGACGGCTGTAAGCGTTCCGCTGGTATCGGGCACAAAGGCGCCGGCGGTGGTGGCTGAAATTGGGCGGGCGGGGGTGATGATGGGATTTCCGTTTTGGGTTCCCACCGCCTGCACCGACATCACGCAAGGTGTGCCGGCTGCGAGCCCGGTAAAGGTGTGGCTGGTGGAGGTGATGTTGGCCGAAGCGATCCCCAGCGGCCGGAGCATGTTGACCCGGTAACCGGTCGCGCCGGCCACCGGGTTCCAGCTCAAGGTGATGGAATTTGCGGTGGTCAGATTCGTTTGCACTACCGGGATCGGCGAATCCAGTCGGTCATCCGGAAGCAGGGTGATGCGGATCACGTCGCCGTTCTCCACCGGCAACCCGACATCCGGCGTGATCCGTTCGGAAAACGCAAACGTGTAGGCATCGGCCTCATAATACATCAAGCCGGCGTAGGGATTGAAATAGCCGTTGGTGGGGTTGTTGTACGGAGACGGTTGCGCCCAGCCATACGGATATGAAGTCCACTCCACCTTCGAAAACCATTGCTCCGAGTTCGATCCGTAGATGCCCCCCGCAAAGCCAAAATTGACGGCCGACAACACATCGCCGAGCATCCAGACCTCCACGGAATAGCTGGGGTGCGTTGAGTCGGTGACCGGCGTGCCGTTGACCGAATAATAGGTGCCCACCGGCGCACCATAGATGAAGGCGCTCGCGCAGATCGTGGTGTTGGTGTCAGGAAAGGAAAAGGCAATCGTATTGGTGTATTGCACGGGCAAGTTCACCACGATGGTGATGCCGTTGGTCGTAACATTGGTCGTGCTGTTGGCGATCGCTCCCATCGCGGCAAGATCATAACTCGCCGGCACAAGGTTCGGGTGGTAGGACAGGGTGAACGTCCATCCGCCGGCGTTGTTGGTGGCCACGCTGGTCTGATATCCGAGATAGTAATAGTAAAAATTGGTGATGATGGTGTTCGTGACATCAAATGTGACCCTCACACTTCCGCCCTGCACGCTCGCCCCGTTCAGCGTGAACGGATAGTTGACCAGAGAATTCAGGTAATTGGTGACTCCCGGGTACGGAGAAACCGATGCGCCGGTCCCGCTGGCCTTCTGGGGAGCAACGATGCGGGCGAAGTTGGCGTAGGGATTTGTCCCCGCGGCATATTGCCAGCCCGGCGTGATGTTCCCGTTGGCGGTGCCGGCATTGGTCAAGCCGAACACAGCGTTGGCGAGGCCATTGGCCCCGAAGAGGTCCGCCAGCGTCCTGGTCGAGGCATACACATACGAGCCGGCCTGCAGATTAGTGGCCGCCGTATTGGTTCCCTGGAACCATTCCAACTGCAGCGGAATCCCGAACTTATCCACATAAGTCAGGTCAACGTCATTGTTGCCTTCCGTGCCTTTATACGTCAGTTCCGCATAATCATAGCGATAACCGCTGCCGCCGTTCCCGCCGTCCGGCGACGGGCTGGGCGTAATCCCGTTGCTGAAAACAAAGGAGTTATTGTAGATGAAATAGATGGTGCCCGAGGAAATATGGTTGGCCTGGAACGAATAGACCGTGTTCGTGTTACCCGAAACCGGCGAAACGAGGGTGAAAGTCCCCCAGCTATTGGCTGCCAAGGTTGCGAGCGCGGCCGCGGTGTTGACCCCGGTATTCTTGTCCACAAACAAACTCTGCGGATTGAGCGTCGCCCCGGATTTCCCCGGCACCATGATGTAGATATTGGTGTCAGACAATCCGCTGTCGTTGACGATTTGGACCGTCAACTGCCCGGAAACCGGCTGGCTCAGGCCCGCCAGGCCGGCTGCCAGCAGGGTGGAATACTTGATGATTGACCGCCAGAAACACCAAAACCGCAACAGGTTAAAGTTCATTTATTTTTTGACGCTACGCGGGTCAGGGAGAATCGCTTTCGGCAGATTTTCCATATCTGCCGTTTTATTACGCCTTTCCGGGCAGATTGCAACTTTTATTCCCTAAATCTCTTACGTGGTTTAGGTCTTCCCTTCGCCCAATTCCTCAACCCGGTGATCTGCTCAGCCATCAGTTTCCACAAAGGAACGAATTCAGTCAGGATTCGGACAATATCCAGGTCCATCGGCTCCTTCTCCTCATCGAATGCCAGGTAAAGGGCATCGATGAATGCACTTTCAATTTCACTCCCGGTTAATCCATCAGTGACCCTACCCAATTGCACCTGGCAGCGACATGCTGCGGTCCCGCGGGATGGTCTCCAATGCGGACTTGAAACGCCACATCAAACCCCTGCGTGCCTGGCGGGTGGCTGGCAGATCGAACAATCACATCTTCCTTTAGCGGCTTGTCTTTCTAGCCAAGGACTCGCGAATGCACCCCATGTCGCCCATTTGCACCTGCTCACCCGCGATCCGCGCCGCGTCCGCACCTTCTTCCCTTCGGTGCGGCTCATCACGCCTTGAATCGATCGTCGTGGGCGATTCCCCGGGGCGTCCGCCTTGCATCGCATCCTCTGGCTCCAGGACCACGCGCACCTTTACGCTCAAAACTCTGACCACGCGGCGCAACATGCTCAACGAATGCCCTTCGTAAGACGGTGATTCGAGCCGGCTGATCTGTTGCTGGGAGGTCTTGAGCTTGCGCGCGAGGTCCTTCTGGGAGAGGCCGGCCTTTTCGCGCAGCGCCGCAATCTGCATTCACCTCCGCAAGTTTCGCGTCAAGGAAAGCGCAGATTGCTTGTTGTTCGGCGCGGGGCGGGAGCACAACGTAGGAATTCTTGATTTTTGTACCGGTAATCACGGGCTGGACCGTGTTGTTTGCCTGCGAATTGAAACCTCGTAGTGCAGAAAGCAGCGGCACAGCGCATGTAAGCAGCGGCGAGCACGGTACACACCACGAGGGCCACAGGCGAGACGCCGGCCCTACGCTGGTTCATGGAGGATGAACCTACTCTCCCGCGACTCCGGCTGCTCGGGAAAACTGGATCGAGTCCTCGTATCGTTTGGTCATCACTCGCACTCGCTGAGTAATCACCCGGGACAGGGCGAACATGAAAGGAGCCGCCAGCGCCGGGGCCTCCTCGAACATCTTTTTCAATGCTGCCGCGGACACCTTGATCAGGACGCTCGGCTGATTGGAAATCACATCCGCGGAACGCGGTCCATGATCCAGTATCGCCATTTCGCCAAAGCATTCTCCCACTCCCATGGTGGCCAGCGTCGATTCCTGCCCGCCAATCATCAACCGCGCCCGCACCTCCCCTTCCAGCACCATGAACAACGCATCTCCCTGCTCGCCCTTGTTCACCACCGTCCCAAACGGCGGCACTTTGACCACCTCGAGGTAGGTCAATAAAGACGCCAGCAACCGCTCATCAACGTCCGCCAGCATTTTGATGCGGCGCAGCGAGCCCGGCTGAACGCCATGGGATGCGGCGGAGGCCGCCGCCTGCGGAGGAAGCTTTGACTTGAACAGCACCTTCAGTTCGACCAGGTCCGACGCCCGCGCCCAGACATGCTCGTTTTCTTTGAACACCCAGGTGTTGGCCGTCACTTTGCCTTGTTTGATCCACGTCACCAACGCGGGCAACTCCACCGGCCCATAGGCGATGTTGTCAGGCCCCCAGCACCGATAATTGACATTTATGTCGGCTTCCATACACCGCTTGGTTAAGGCAATCCGCCCTCGCTGTCAAACTTGTAAATTCGGAGAATTCAGGAAAACCCTCGCCGCCATATTCGCCACACTCTGACCCGCGATGGTTTCTGCTCGGTCGCCGTTTTCATTTCCCCCAACATCTCGCGTATTGAGAGGATCGCAAGGCTCGACGCAAGGCCCAGCGCCGCGCTGTAGTCGCGCCAAAGCGCTTTCATTTCGCCCGAGTGGCGTTATTTCCGGCCGCCACAGGCGAGCCCTCCCGGCACAATCGTTGCACCACCAGAACCGTCGTTCCCAGCAACACTGCGGCGCAAATGAGGTAGGGCAGCGATGGCAGGTAAGGCAGCAGCGTCGTGGCGAAAGGGGGTCCCAATATACGGGCCAGGCTGCCGGCGCCCTGGGCCACGCCGAGGTTGGCGCCTTGCTCGTCGGCGGTCGTCAGGTTTGAGAGCATGCCAAAGATTGGCGGGCGGGTGAGGCTGGTTCCGACCGACACCAGGGCCAAGGCCCCGAGCATCAGGACCCAGGACCGCCCCTCCGGGCGCACGAGGACTCCCCAGGAAAGGTCAGCCGTGCCGGTGATGAACGGCAACACCGCGAAACTAATGGCAGTCAGGATGAGACTAAGCGCAATGAGTTTTGGCTCGCCAAGCTTCTTTACCAACCGGCCGATGGCTCCGCCCTGCACCACCGCGCCAATCACCCCGCAGAAGACAAACAGGTAGGCGATGGTTGATGCCGAAGTTTTGTCGTGCTGGATATCGATGTGGAAGTTGTCGCTCACGATTAGCGGCAGGGTGCTTTCGAA
>JBAXTC010000387.1:0-7352 GCA_037130375.1 Verrucomicrobiota bacterium
GACTTCAGCGGAGCAAGAGCAAGAGTAAGAGCGAGATCGAGAGCAAGAGCAAGAGCGAAAAGCCAGACATCATCCCTGATGGACATGAGCCTGCCGGTGCTCGACGGTTGGGTGGCGACTCGTCACCTCGCGGAACTGAGACGAGGATGTTCTGATGTCACCCATCCGCTTTCCAGTATTCCCCCTTTTCTTAGATGTCCGCCAGAGTCTCTCTTGACGGACTTATATGATAAGTCATACTTTGATGTGTGAATATGACAGAACAAGCCGATACGGTCTGGTTCACCACCAAGGGCCAGGTGGTCATCCCGCGACGATTACGCAAGCTCTTCCACATTGAGGACGGCACCCGCGCCATCGTGACCGCGACCGGCGATGGCATCCTGCTCAAGCCGGTGACGGCAGCCACAATCGAGCGGGGCTTTGGCCTGCTCAAAGGCAAGCCCGGTGACAAGCCACTGGCCGAGGCATGGGCCGAGCACAAGCGCGACGAGCGCAAGAAGGAGGAAGCCCGCTATGTCCGCCATGGTTCTCGATAGTTTCGCCCTGATCGCCTACTTCCGGGGAGAACCGGCGGGCATGCTGGTCAAGGACATCCTCCAGAAGGCCAGCAAGGCCGACAAGCCTGTCCACATGACGGAGGTGAACTATGCGGAGGCCAAATACATGATTCTGCGCAAGTACGGCGCTGAGGCGTGGGCCGAGGCCGCCAACAGCCTCGTTGCCCTGCCCATTGAATTCCATCCTGCGGATCGCGAATTGGCGGATGTGGCTGCGGACTTCAAATCCCGCTTCAGCCTCAGCCTGGCCGACGCCTTCGCCGCCGCGCTAGCGAAGCAGTACAAAGCCGCACTCGTCACCGGCGACCCGGAGTTCGAGGCGGTGGAGAAGGAAATCAAGATCCAGTGGATGGGATAAAGACAGAGCTGCTCCATGACGTAACAAACCACGAGATCGTCACGCTGGCCGTTTTCTTGCTGGGCGGAGAGCCCAGCGATTAGCTTAAATTGAGGCCAAGGCGAGGGCAGGACCCCGTGCTTGTCACCTCGCCAAATTGACTCAAGGCGCTGCCGGCGCCGCTTCAGCTTGTTCCGGTGTCAGTCCCTTCCTTCGGCGATCTCAGAACGGGCCGGGAACTCTCTTTCAGCCAATGAACGTAATTGGTGTAAAGTCGGGTCGAGTCCCGGTGTCCGGCGAAAGCTGCGCTGCCCGGTTTGTTCATCAAGCCTTGATACTGATAAATCAGGATGGTGTCCACGAAGGGCGACACCGCCGCCAGTTGTTCCTTTACGCGTGAGAAGGGCGCGGGGATGAGCGGGCTGTCAGGATCATTCGGTTTGCCTTCCCATGCAAAGGTCTCGACATCGGCCCAGAGAGCGCGTTGCGGGGCCTGGTCGTGAGCGCGGCGCAGTTTCTCGAACGCGGCCGCGCTTTGGGCCGGTCCCATGCGCAGACAGCCGACCTCGTCCTGGTAAGCCACGATATCAACCTCAAGCTGTTCGAGCTGCCGGACAAACCGGGCATCACATACCGCCTGATGGGTGCCGTAAGGAGCGATGAGGATTTTTGCCTTGGGCATCAACTGGTGAGCCTCGTGGCTGGAGGCATTGACATAGGCGATGAAGTCCTCGCTGAAGAATCCATGACAATGTTACATACGCGCGAATTCCGGGCAGTCAAGACCGACCCGTTTCTCTTTCAAACCACCAACTCTACTTGTCGCGGATGAGCTCGTAGATATTGAGGTAGTGCTGGCCCGGGTGATTCCAGGAATAATCGCAGCGCATTCCGTTGGTCATGAGATCGCGGAAATGGGGCGGGTAGGAATACCATAGGCCAATGGCCCGATGGAGGGCGGACTCGATGCCCGCCGCGTTGAAATCATTAAAGACGTAACCGTTCCGGTCGTGGTCCGGCCGCTCCGCGTAGTTCGCATCGAACACGGTGTCGGCCAATCCACCGACGGCGCGCACCACGGGCACGGTGCCGTATCTGAGGGCAATCATCTGGGTCAGGCCGCACGGTTCAAAGAGGCTGGGAACCACGATCATGTCCGCGCCGGCGTAAATCAAGTGAGACAGCTCTTCGTTGAAGCTCAGTTCCAGGTGGCAGTCGGGATTGTCGTTGTACCGTTGTTTGAGATGCCAGAAGTGCTGCCCGATGCGGCCGTCAGGGCTGGTTCCCAACAGGACGAATTGCGCGCCGTGTTGCAGGCAGTAATGGATGGCGTGGGTGATGAGCGGCACGCCTTTCTGGTGATCCAGCCGCCCAATGTAACAAATAATCGGCTTAAGCACATCCTGCAGCCAGAACCGTTGCCGCAAGGCCCGCTTGTTCTCGTATTTCTCGTCGAGTGTGTTGATGCCGTACTGGCGCGGAATGTGGCCGTCGAGTTCCGGGTTCCAGACTTCGTAGTCGATGCCGTTCAGGACGCCGCCGACTTTGCGGCAATGGATTTGCAAGGTGCGGCGCAATCCAAAATCCTGGGCGGTGTTCATGATCTCCCAGGCGTAGTGCGGCGAGACGGTGGTGACGAAATTGGAATAGACAATGCCGCCCTTCATCAAATTAATGGCGGCGGGGTTGAAATTATCCTGGAGCCGGTCCTGGTGAAAGAAGTGCGGGTGGCGGTGGAGGCCGGTGGCTCGCAGGATGTGCTCCCGGGTCACGCCCTGATGCTGGAGGTTGTGCAGCGTGTAACACACCCGCGGATGAGTCATGCCGAGCGGGTTGTAGATTTCGCAAAGCAAGACGGGCACCAATCCAGTCTGCCAGTCGTGGCAATGAATGATGTCCGGATGCTTGTTGCTTTTGAGCATGAATTCCAGCGCCGCGCGGCAGAAGAAAGCGAACCGCTGGTCGTCATCTACCTGACCGTAAAATGTGCCACGATTAAAGAAATTATGCCCGGAATGAGGTTCGATGAAAAAGCATTTGCGCCCGTGGACAAACCCGAAATAGACGGTGCAGTGAACGGCGTAATCGTACCAGGGCACCCAGAGGTCTTTGCAGGCCAGCCGCAGATCGTAAACCTGGTCATAGCGCAGGCAATCGTATTTGGGGAGAATGATCTCGACCGAGTTGCCGCGAATCTCCAATTCCCGGCTCAGCCCGAACACGACGTCGCCCAATCCCCCCACTTTGGCCACGGGGGCGCACTCGGACGCGATCATCACGATATACATTATGGTTGCTCCTGTGCCTTGCGAAGTTTGTTCATGGCGGTATCCAACAGATAATAGGTCTGCTCCAGGCCATCGAATGAGCGGCACACCCACCGGCTGCCCCAGTAAAAGTTGCAGCTCGTCTCGGCCACCAGCAGGTGATCAAAGGCGCGAACAATCATATCCCGAATCTCTTCGGGATTGTCGATGGCGTCCTTGCGCTGGTCGAAACTCCGTTGCACCTGCCAGTAATACTCGCTGGCCCGCCGCACTTCATCCCAGCCTTTCTTTTGCAGCAACGACCCGGTCCACTGGGTAAAATCGCCGCCCCATTGATGCTCGGTGTTCCACGCTCCGCGATGAACTTCCACTTCTTCGACAGGCGGATACTTCTCGAGATACTGGCTGAGGTGGATCGGCGTGAATCCGAGCGTGCCGGCCCGGTAACGATCCAGGAGCGAGCGATAGAAGAATCCCCAAAAACCGCTCTCGGGTTGCGTGGTGCGGAACCAGCCCCCATTCTCGCCGTCCGTCCAGGTGGTCACCAGCGCCGGGAAATCGCAATGTTTGGTTCGCTCGCGCACCTCGTGCTGGAACCAGCCGGGGTCCACACCAGAAAGCTGGGCATTGGACAACTCGCGGTCACGCGGAACTACGATGATTTCCGCGCCGTCGTAACGCGCCAGGTATGGCCGGTAGCGCAATTCTTCCCAGCGCATTTCGCGCTTGGGTTTGATGAACATGGAATCGACCAGCACGTATTTGTACCCGTGCCGCTTCAACATAGGGATCATTTCCATGCAAAAGCCCATCTCCGGCGGCCAGAAACCCGGGAAATGCTCGCGGCCCAGCAGGTGCCGACCCAATCCCTGCCACCATTCGGTTTGGGCATCCCAGTCTGCGGGGGGCGTTAAGGGATAAACCGGGTGGTAGAGTCCGCTTCCGAGGAACTCGATGTTAGAGCGCCGATAGCGACTCAGGAAGTCTTCGATGTCCACTACGCCGCTGAAGGTCTCCCGCACGCCTGGGTCTTGGAGCTGTTTAAGGAGCGTCCCGGAGAAGCTCAGGTGGAGACGCGCGACGTCCTCATAGCCCTCGAGCATGCGCGTAGTCCGGTCATAGCACCAGAGAATCTGTTTGGCTTCCCACGCCTGATCTGAATTGTGCAACGCCAGGAGGTTTCCCAGCGGCTGATGCATGTGGAGCCCTAAGGCATGGTAGATCTCGGGCATTGTCGAGCGTCAGATGGTTTCGGACGTGTCGCCTGCCGCTGCCGGGTTCGCCTCTCCGGAAGTCGTCTCAGCAGTCGTAATGGTATTCGCGTTTGGCCGTTCCGGCCGGAAAACACTGATGCTCAGCGGTGCCAGGGTAAACTCGGCTGAGCACGGTTGGTTGTGCCAGGTTTTGTTTTCCGCCGTCACGCCGCCGAGGTTGCCCACGTTGCTGCCGCCGTAAATGGCCGCATCGCTGTTGATCAGCTCCAGCCATTTCCCGGGGCGCGGCAGGCCGATTCGGTACTTCGGACGCGGCACCGGTGTTAGATTCAAAATGACCGCCAACTCGCTGAAGCGCTCCGAGTCCTTGCGCAGGAACGAGAGCACGCTGTTCAGGTGGTCCAGGCAATCGATCCACTCGAACCCTCCCGGCTCATAGTCCGATTTCCACAGGCCCGGCTCAGCCAGATATAGTCGGTTGAGGTCTTCGACGAACTGTTGCAGGCCGCGGTGGTACGGTCCGGCTTTGAGCAACTGCCAATCCAGCTCGCCATTCGAGTTCCATTCGGCCCGCTGCCCGAACTCGCCACCCATGAACAGGAGCTTCTTGCCCGGGAATAACCACTGATAGCCCAGCAAAGTGCGGAGGTTGGCGAATTTCCGCCAATCATCCCCCGGCATGCGGCCCAGCAACGAGCCTTTGCCATGCACCACCTCGTCGTGCGAGAGTGGCAGGACAAAATTCTCGTGATGATGGTAGAGCATCGCGAACGTGAGATTGTTCTGATGGTATTTCCGGTGGACCGGGTCGCGGCCGAAGTAGCTGAGCGTGTCGTGCATCCAGCCCATGTTCCATTTGAAGGAGAAACCCAGGCCGCCCAAATGTGGCGGGCGCGTCACCTGCGGCCACGCCGTGGATTCTTCGGCAAAGGTCATCACGCCGGGAAACTCCGTATGCACCAGGCGATTGAAGTTGCGAATGAAATCGATGGCCTCGAGGTTCTCGCGGCCGCCATACTGGTTCGGGATCCACTCGCCGGCGCGGCGCGAATAATCGAGGTAAAGCATCGAAGCCACTGCGTCCACGCGCAAGCCATCGATGTGGAAGCGGTCGCACCAGAACAGCGCATTGGCGAGCAGGAAATTGACGACCTCGTGCCGGCCATAATTGAAGATCAACGTGCCCCAATCCTGATGTGCCCCTTTGCGCGGATCCTCGTGTTCGTAGAGGGCGGTGCCATCGAAGCGGGCCAGCGCCCAGTCGTCGCGCGGAAAATGGGCCGGCACCCAGTCGATAATGACGCCAATGCCCGCTTCATGGAGCGCATTGACCAGGAACTGGAAATCCTCCGGCGGACCGTAGCGGCTGGTCGGCGCAAAGAAGCCCGTCACCTGGTAACCCCACGACGGATAAAACGCATGCTCGGCGACCGGCATGAACTCCACGTGGGTGAAGCCCATTTGTTTGAGATATTGGATCAGCGGCTCCGCCAGCTCGCGATAACCGGGCGACTCACTCTTGGACTTCTTCCGCCAGGACCCGATGTGGACCTCGTAAATGCTCAGCGGCGCGCGCAATGGATCCCCTTTCCGCTGCTGCGCCAGCCATGCCTCATCCGTCCAGGCAAACTTGCGGTTATTCCACACGATCGACGCGTTCTTGGGCGGCGTTTCAAAAAAGAACCCGTAGGGGTCGGTCTTCATACCGATCTTCCCCTGCAAATTACACACCTCGAATTTGTAATGAACTCCTTCGCCGACGCCAGGGATGAAAATTTCCCACACACCCGACAAACCCAGCGGGCGCATCTGGTGAAAGCGGCCATCCCAATGGTTGAAATCACCCACCACGCTGATCCGCTGCGCGTTGGGCGCCCAAACGGCAAAGCCCGTGCCGGGCACCCCGTCAATCGTGCGCAGTTGCGCGCCGAGCTTCTCGTAAATCCGGCGCTCGTCTCCCTTGCCGAACAGATACAAATCCTCGTCACCCAGCGTCGGCAGGAAAGAATAAGGGTCGCGTGTCCGGCGCACCCGGCCCTGCTGGTCGGTGATCACCAAGTCGTAAGCATAGACGCGAGTCGCCGCGGTCGTCGTGCCCTCAAAGACACCAGCCTTGTGCAACCGCGTCAGATTGAACGCCGGCTTGTCCTTCTCATGAGCGGGCTGGATTTGGACTTTGGCGGCGTCGGGCAAAAAGGCGCGCGCGACCAGGCCGGAACCGTCCGGCAGCGGATGTAGTCCGAGCAACTGATGCGGCGAACGCTGTTTTACATCGACCAAACTTTGGAGCTCTTCCTGGGTCAGAACCATATTCTGCACAATTTAACAGAGTGGCGGAGAAATGCACGGAAAAGAGTGAACCATGCCAACGTCATCGGGGTTAAGCCAAAGACCAGAAAACACTCTATTGACAACATTGGCCCTGTTTCGCAGGGTAATATTGCAATGACCGAGAACAAAAACCAATTCTCCTTGACCCGTGCAGCGTCAAGCACAGGCGCAGCGGGTGCATCCCAAAGCAAATATGTATTAGCAGGCGCTCCGCCAGCCCAGGGCGAAGAGAACGGGAAGATGAGATGGCAGATGAAGAGTCTGCGGGCTGCACGCGGCGTCCTCGCGGCATCGCAGCTCGCCGGATTGGGTGGGATGGCTTTACTCCTGCTGGTGCCCAGCGTGCTGACGGGTCAAGGCCTGCCCGTCGTCCAGGTTGAGGGCGGCAGCATCACAGGCATGCTGATCGGGACGCCGACGCCGACATGGTCGTTCCGCGGCATCCCGTTCGCG
Source organism: Verrucomicrobiota bacterium (assembly GCA_037130375.1). GTDB lineage: Bacteria > Verrucomicrobiota > Verrucomicrobiia > Limisphaerales > UBA8199 > JAPLUA01. The sequence continues at coordinate 7,163 of JBAXTC010000387.1, forward strand.
GCGCCCCCCGTGGGCGACCTGCGCTGGCGGCCGCCGCAGGTGGTCATCCCCTGGGATGGCACGAGGGCCTGCACGCAGTACAGCATGGTCTGCCCGCAGGTCAATACGACTTCCATCTTTCATCCGCAGACGGTTGACGAAAAGCAGTCCGAGGACTGCCTCTATCTGAACGTCGTCACGCCGTCCACGA
>JBAXTC010000388.1:0-7347 GCA_037130375.1 Verrucomicrobiota bacterium
GGAGTGTTAGCGCCGACTGCCGTCGGCGGCTACGATTTCTTGAAACCACCCTGGATTTACCCCGAATAACGTTCTTATGACCCACAGCGGCAAGGTGTTCATCTGGGGATCTCTTCCGCAGCGCTGCGGCTGAGTTCCATCCCTTCCGAGCAAGGCTGAGGCCGCTGCTTGCCCTTTCGCGGCATCGTTGTGTATAGTCCGCCGCAGAATGGCAACAACCTGCGGCGGAGAGAGATTCTTTGCAAAGTGCGTAAACCGGCTGGGTATTCGCCAGAGTACAATCAGGGGACAGGCATGTATGCGAATCTGCATCATGATGAGTCTTGCCGCCACGCTGGCGCTGGCAGTGCCAGTCAGGGCGATCACTTTGGCGCGGGGAGGCAAGGCCGCAGCCGTCATCGTCTTCGCGGCCGGGGCAACGGCCTCCGAACGATTGGCCGCCAATGAAGTGGCCGAGTACCTCCGCCAGATCAGCGGGGCCGAATTGCCTGTCCGACCTGAAGACCAAGCGCCCGCCGATGGCGTCCGGGTGTTTGTGGGGCCGACGGTTTTTGCCAGGAGCAAGGGTCTCACGCCGGACAAGTTCGGGCCGGAGGAGTGGGTGATCCGCACCGTTGGCAACGACCTGGTGATCATCGGCGGACAGCCGCGCGGGACGATTTACGGAGCATACCATTTTCTGGAGGACGTGCTTGGGGTGCATTGGTGGAATCCTTTTGAGGAGAGCGTGCCGCGGCGCAAGACCGTGCAGGTCCGCACCCTTAACCTGCAAGGCAAGCCGGCAATCCATTACCGCGACATTTACATGGTGTACGGGCAGGACGGCGGACGTTTTGCGGCGCGCAACCGGCTCAACCGCGACGGCGATGCGCGGATCGCGGCGCAGTATGGTGGCTGTCGCGACTATGGCCCGCCGTATCATGTTCACACCTTTAATCTGTATTTTTCCCCCAAGGAATTCTTCCCGCGGCACCCCGAGTGGTACTCGCTTTTGGACGGCAAGCGTGTGGGCGATGGGAGCCAGCTTTGCCTCACCCAACCCGAGCTGCGCCAGGCATTTCTGGCGAAACTGATCAACGTCATCGATACCTCGTGGGCCGCGGCCAAGGCCGCCGGGGAGCCGCCACCGCTGGTTTTCAGCGTGTCCCAGAATGATTGTCTGAACCCTTGCCAATGCTCCAACTGCCAGGCCATCACCCGAACCGAGGGGTCGGAGTGTGGTCCGCTGCTGGACTTTGTCAACTTCCTGGCCGATGGGATCAAGGGCAGGCACCCCGAAGTCTATATCGACACGCTGGCGTATCAATACACGCAGAAGGCCCCGAAGACGATTCGTCCGCGCGACAACGTTATTGTGCGGCTGTGTGATACGGAGTCCGACCCGAGCCAGCCGATCACGTCGCAGGCGAACAAGGCATTCCGTCAGCAGCTAACCTCTTGGGCGCAGATCGCCAGGAACCTGCGGGTATGGGACTATGCGGTGACGTACGCCAGTCCCGTTGGCATGCCGATGCCGACCGCGCAGACTTATGGGCCGGACTACCGGTTTTACGCCGAGCACCACGTCGAGGGGGTGTTCACCGAGTTGTAGTTCGAGATCCTGGCGGACATGAGGGATTTCAAGGTCTGGCTGATGATGAAACAACTGGAGGCCCCGTTCACGGACTATGATATGCTGGTGCAGACCTTCACGGACGGATTCTACGGGCCCGGCGGAAAGTATGTTCGCCAGTATCTCAAGGACTTGGAAAAAGAAGCCATTGCGCGACGGGCACACTGCGACTGGAACTCGACGCCGCTGTCGCTCACGTACCTGAACCTGGGATTCGTCAACCATGCGGAGCAGTTGTTCGACCGGGCAGAGAAGGCTGTGGGCCATGACGCGACACTGCTGCGCCGCCTGCGCCATGCGCGGCTGCCGCTGGATCGGGCGACACTCGTTGTCCATGCCCGGCTGACGTCGGATTGGATGTCACAGGGCAAGCCTGCTGGACAGGCGCCTCCGGACCGCGCTGTCACCGCCCGGCGCGCCCTGGAAACCTGGCTTGCGCAGGCGAAGCTGCGGCTGCCGGAGTCAGCGCAGCAGACCGAAACCGAACATGCAGAGCGCGAAATGCGTCGGTACACGTCCGCCGCCACTTCCGTGCCGTTGCCGGAGCAGTTCCGCGCTCTGCCGAAGGGGAGCGTGTGCGATTACCTGGCGACCATGACGAGGAATTGGGCGGATGTCGTAAAAGTGGTCAAGGATCCCGAGGCCCAGAGCGGCATCGCCAACAAGCTCGACCTCATGGCGGACGGCGTTGACAGCCCCGAGAATTACGTGGTGCCGATGCCGTGGGGGCTTTACGGGACGGTGGAGAAGCAGTCCGCGGGGGGCAATACGATCAAGGCCGAGGATATCCCTGGCCCGGGTTACCACTGGTACAAGATGGGTTCATTTCCCATCGGGCCAGGATACTACGCCTATTTTTTCTGGAGCTGGATCATCCAGGTCGATGTCGAGAATGTGTTCGACCCGGCCAAACCAGAGCAGAAATTCGATGTGTGGGCGCGGATCAAGTTCGAGGGTCCGCGCTTCCCTCACCCCCGACCCGGCGACAAGGATGCAATCTACGTCGAACGACTGGTGCTGGTGAAGACGAAGCCTTAACGGTCAGGACGCGTCCGAACCGTCTTTTGCGGAAGGATGGGGGCAAACAGAGGAATCAACTCACTCGAGGACCTTTGGCCGGGAGTATTCTCCATACTCTCCCGTCTAACCCATCATGAAACGATGGACATTATTGACGGTATTGCTCGGTTTGGTTTGGGCGGTTACACCCGTGTTTGCGGCGGGGTTGATTATTGTTGAGGACACCCATTGGCGGCCGGAACTCACCCCTCCGCACCCGACCCCGCCCCATCCGCCATGGGTGCCACGGCCATTCCCACCGCCGCACCCGTACATTTTCGCCCCGCTGGATGTCACCTATGTCAAGGTCAATACCCGCATCACGGACCAGCTTGCCGTCACTTGCGTGGATCAGGAGTTTTTCAATCCGAATCCGGCAAGACTGGAGGGCACTTTTGTGTTCCCGATCCCCAGAGGCGCGCACATCAACAAGTTCACGATGGAAATCGATGGCAAACAGGTCGAAGCCGAGCTGCTCACCGCCGACAAAGCGCGGCGGATATATGAGGACATCGTCCGCAAGCTCAAAGACCCGGCGCTGCTCGAATATGCGGGGCGGGACGTGTTCAAAGTCCGTATTTTCCCCATCGAGCCTAACAGCAGGAAACGCATCACCATTTCCTACACCGAACTCCTGAAAGCCGATGACGGCCTCGTCAGCTACGTGCTGCCGCTGAACACGGAAAAGGTCTCCGCCAAACCAATCAAGAACGTCAGCGTGAAAGTGGACATCGAAAGCAAGCGCCCGCTCAAATCCATTTACTCCCCGAGCCATACTGTCGAGGTCAAGCGGGACAGCGCCACCCGGGCTACGGCCAGCTATGAAGCCAGTGATGTTCAGCCGGACACCGACTTCGCGCTCTACTTTGCGCCGGAGAAGGACGCGCTCGGCGTCAACCTGCTGACGCACCGCGCCCAGGGTGAGGATGGCTATTTCCTGCTGCTGGCATCCCCGGGGGTGGACGTGAAGGAAAAGCAGGTGGTGATGAAAGACATTGGCTTTGTGCTGGACACTTCGGGTTCGATGGCCGGCAAGAAACTGGAACAGGCGAAAAAGGCGCTGCAATTCTGCGTGGAGAACCTGAATGAAGGTGACCGCTTCGAGATCATCCGTTTCTCGACTGATGTCGAGCCGCTCTTCGACAAATTGGTCGCTGCTGACAGCAGAAACCGGGCGAAGGCCGGCGATTTCATCAAAGACCTGAAACCCATCGGTGGCACCGCGATTGACGACGCGCTGAGGAAGGCCCTCGCCCTTCGTCCTTCGTCCCATGCCAGCCGCCCGTTTGTGGTGATTTTCCTGACAGATGGCCGCCCCACCATCGGCACGACGGACGAAGACCAGATCGTGGCCGGCGTCAAGAAAGCCAGCGAAGGCCACACCCGCATCTTTTGTTTCGGCATCGGCACGGACGTGAATACGCATTTGCTCGATCGTATCGCCGAGGATACTCGCGCCGTAAGCCAGTACGTCCTGCCCGAAGAAGACCTCGAGGTGAAGGTATCGAGCTTCTTCTCCAAAATCAGAGAGCCGGTTCTGGCCAATCCCACCTTGAAATTCACTGGCGACGTTCGCGCGTCGAAGCTGTACCCCGCGACGCTCCCCGACTTGTTCAAAGGCGAGCAACTCGTCCTGGCGGGTCGCTATTCCGGCAAAGGCGATTCAGCGGTGATTGTTGAAGGCGCAGTGAACGGCACGGCTGGGAATTTCACTTACGAAGTGAAATTCCCGGAGGAAGCCTCCGAGAACCAATTCATTCCCCGCCTCTGGGCTACGCGCCGGGTCGGCTATCTGCTGGATGAAATCCGGTTGCACGGCGAAAACCCCGAGCTGCGGGACGAAGTGACAGAGCTTGCGCGCAAGTACGGCATCGTGACCCCCTACACGGCCTACCTGATTCTCGAGGATGAAACGCATCGCAATGTGCCGGTGGCGGCGCGTTCGTTCCAGGGTTTTGAGAGGGACGGAGCGGCGCGGACGGAAGCAGCTCGAGTCTGGAAGGATTTCAAAACGGAGCGAGCCGGAGAGTCTGCCGTGGCCGCCGCGCGATCGAGTTTGGCCCTCAAATCAGCCGATGCCCCGGCTCCGGCCGGAGCGAGCTCCGCACAGGCATTTCGCCGCCGATACGGACTTGCCGACACCGCAAGCGGAGCGACCTCCGACTCCGTGCGCGCCGCGCCGCTTGCCGATACCAGCCAGAACCGCCTGGTTCAGTATGCTCAACAAACACAGTTTGCCGCCGGCAAGAACTTCTTCCAAAACGACAAACAATGGATTGATTCCGACGTCCAGAAATCCCCGAAAGCGACACGCATCCGCATCCAGTTCGGATCGACGGAGTATTTTGAACTGATCGCGCAGAACGCCAAAGCGCTCCCCTGGCTGGCGTTGGGCCAAAACGTCCAGTTCGTGCTGAACAACACCCTCTACGACATCTACGAGTGATCCCGCAACTGATAGACTTGCTGTCTTGGCACGCTGGCGCTCTTGACGCTACGCGGGTTTATGCCCGCTCAGGTACTTGGAGACACCTTTCTGGGTAGGCTTCAGCGCCTCTTCACCCTGGTGCCAATCGGCCGGGCAAACCTCGCCGTGTTTTTCGGTGAATTGCAGCGCGTCCACCATCCGCAAGACTTCGGTCACGCTGCGGCCCAGCGGGAAGTTGTTCACCACCTGGTGCTGGACGATCCCTTGCAGATCGATTAGGAACAAGCCGCGGTAAGACATGGGTGTGCCGATAAAGACCGCTTGTCCGTCATCGGTCTCTTCGTAATGCCCCGCCAACACATCGTACGCGTTGGCGATCAGCTTGGATTGGTCAGCTACCAACGGATACGTTACTCCTTTGATGCCGCCCTCTTTTTTGTCGGTGCTGAGCCATTTCCAGTGCGAAAACTGTGAATCCACTGAACAGCCCACCACCGCGACGTTCCGTTTTTCAAACTCGGCCAGACGATACTGGAATGCCAGGATTTCCGTCGGGCAGACGAACGTGAAATCGGCCGGGTAGAAATAGAACACGACGTGCTTGTTACCCTCGTATTGTTGCAAGGAAAAATCCGCGATGATCTCCCCCCCGTTTACCACCGCCGGAGCCTTGAAGGCCGGAGCCTTTTTGCCTACTAGAATAGCCATAATTATAGTAAAGTTATAGTTTGTGTTACGTTATAGACCGTTGATACGGCAAAAAGTGCCCCAAGAAAGGGCGCGAGACAAGCGCCAATGTTATTTTGTCGCGACGCCGGTTATTCACGCTGCTCAGGCACAGCCCGCATAGCCTCACGCGGTGGCCCCACTGCCACTGGCAATCTTGTCCGAAATGCCGCTCCTGCCAGGCACACCCAGCGTCATGACCTCCGCCGGAGCGCGGCGATTCCGCGCAAGCCAGGCCATGCCGCGCATGGCGGGGTCCGCATGACGGAAGAATCGCTGGTAGGCGGCGCAGAGGTAGTTCAGACCGGGTTCGCCGTCGGGGGTGGGGAGGAAGCGGTTCTTCGGGCACTCGCCGTGGCATGCGAAGTGGACATCGCAACTCCGGCAATAGCCGGGCAGCGAGCCGGCCTTGGCGTTGCCGAAGGCGCGCTGCTGTGAACCGCGCACCAAGTCGCCGAGGCTGGAATTGAGCACATTGCCGAGGCGGTAGTTGGGATAGACAAAGTGGTCGCAGGAGAAGACATCGCCGTTGTGCTCCAGCGCCACGGCGTCACCGCAGGTTTCGCGAAACAGGCACAGGCCGGCGGGATGACCCAGCCAGATGCCGAGCGAAACATCGAACAACTGGACGAACACCTTGCTCACATCCTGCCGCACCCACTCATCGAAGAGGGTCACCAGAAACTCGCCGTAATCTGCCGTGCGCACCGTCCAGTCGGTGACTTCCGACTCGTCGGCACCGAGGGTTGGGGGCGGGGCGAAGTGCCAGCCGAGCGCCTGGGCGACGCTGCCGGGCCGGCGTTCGACGAGCGGGATGAATTGGAGAAAGCCGGAGCCGATTTCCTTGAGAAAGTGGTACACTTCGAGCGGTTGCCGGGAGTTTTCGCGGTGGACAACGGTGAGCGTGTTGAACTCGACGGCGTGTTTTTTCAGCACTTCCAGTCCGCGCATCACGCGATCGAAGGTGGGCTTGCCACCTTTGTCCACGCGGTAGAGATCATGGAGCGGCTGCGGGCCGTCGAGGCTCAGGCCAACAAGGAAATTCTCGCGCTTGAGAAATTCGCCCCAGGCGTCGTCGAGCAGGATGCCATTGGTTTGAAACGCGTTTTGCACCGTGCGGCCCGCGGCGTGGCGGCGCTGGAGGGCGACCGCGCGCTCGAAGAAATCCACCCCCATGAGCGTCGGCTCGCCGCCCTGCCAGGCGAAGAGAACTTCCGGCCCGCGCTGCGCCGCGATTTGCTGCTGCACGCAGGCCGTCAGCACTTCATCGCTCATGCGGAAGCCCGCACCGCGATCAAACAGCGATTCCTTGTCGAGGTAGAAACAGTATCGGCAGTCGAGATTGCAAATCGCCCCGGAGGGCTTGGCCATGACATGGAAGGTATCCGGCGGGGCGGACATGATCGGGCGTCAACTCACCCCCTACCAGCGAATGCGATAAAAGGCTTTGGGATCGACCAGGCTGTCGTTGTAGAGAACGGGGCCGTTGTTGCCGATGATGGGTGCGCCCAGATCAGTCCAG